>DRJC01000070.1 GCA_011052365.1 Ignavibacteria bacterium | reverse complement strand
GAGATTATGTACGATGAAAACAGGGGAAATGTAAAAGAATTCTCTCATTCGGTAATAGATGCCGGTGCTGATTTAGTACTTGGACATGGTCCGCACGTATTACGTGCTTTGGAATTATACAAAGATCATCTAATTGCATATTCATTGGGTAATTTTTTAACATACGGGAATATGAACATTAAGGGAGTAAGCGGAATAGCCGGAATACTAAATATAACACTTGATGATAGTACAGGTAAATTTATATCGGGAAAATTTATTTCTACAAAATTGATAGGTAAAGGTTATCCTATAGTTGATAAATCGAAAAAAGCCATAAAGTTACTGAAAGAACTTACGGAAACAGATTTTCCTACAACAAACTTATTGATTAAAAGCAACGGATCAATAATAAAAAAACCGCCTTCCGGCGGTTTATAAGAATTTATAATTTTGGTGTTAAAAACTAAAACCCAAAATTAAGACCGGCACTTAAGGTTCTAATATTTGCAATTTTATAATCAACATTAAAATTTAAAATTGCCAATTTAAATGAAGCACCAATCGTAAACCCTAAAGTATTTTTGCCTTTCATTTTGAAGTTTATGTTTGATTTTGAAAGACCTGTCGGTGTATCAAATTCATAATCATAATTTATAGTAGTTGTGGATGTTTCGGTAGTCACTCCCATATAAGGTGTGAATGCAATAATAGAACCAAGAGTTTTACTAATATAAACACCATATTGAAAAGCTGTGGTTTCAAATATAGTTCCGACTGTTAATTTCTGATAGAAACCACCCAATGCCAGATCAAAAGGCATATCCCCGTCAAACCAAACTGCCGGATTATGCAAAGCGCCTACTCCCCAAAAACTAAATTTACCTAAATCTTTAATCTGGATATCAGGAAGCCATCTTAACATAAAATTCGTTCCTAAAAATGTACCTATTCCTAATTGAACGGCAGCAGAGGGCATAACCTGTAAATTATTCAGGAAACCTTTCACATCATTTAATATAAAGGTCTGCGCTGCTACAGGAAAAGATTGTCCGTTTGAAGTAAAAGATTGACCTGCAAAAGTAACTTTTACTCTATCGTTGCCCGAACCAATTATTGTTGGTCCGGCAATTGATACACTAAAGTCCTGTGAGAGTATTTGGTTTTTAATATCAGCTCTAACAGCTGCCGGTAATCCTGCTACTAACTGATCAGCCTGGCTTGATGTAAATCTGAAGGCACCGGTAGTAGCAAATGTTTTCTCATTCTTGTCAAAAAAAGAACCCATACCGACAATCTTTAGATCTAAATTAAAAGAAAATATTTTAGCCGACGGCAATTTGCTTACCCATCCCGAATTCAGATTAGAACCAAATGCAGAAATAACAGGGTTGACATAAGGTTTAGCAGCAGCAGTTGAAAGATTAGATAATGTTCGGTTTATGTCATTATTTTGGGAGTATGTTAATGATGAAAACAAAATTACAGAACCAAACAGTAAAAAGTATATTGTTTTTTTCATACTTTCTCCAATGTTATTGTTAAAAATCTATTTAAATTTTCTGAATTAAAATATAATCAAGTATATAAATGTCAATATATTATTTTTATTATTATTATAAAACAGAAAAATTGTTTTAAAGCACTTTTTTGAATTTTATTAAAAATATTAATATACGGTAATAATCCTAATTTTAATAAAAGTCGTATATTTTACGTAACAATTTTGGAAATTAAACTTATATTAAATTAAAAATATTTTAAAATGGCTACACCTTCTTTACTTTTTGTCCCGGATATAAGCGGGTTTACTAAATATGTTACAGGAACAGAACTGTCACATAGTCAGCATATTATATCCGAATTATTAAGTGTAATTATAAAACAGAATGAGCTTGGTCTAAAAATTTCAGAAATTGAAGGCGATGCTGTTTTGTTTTACAGAACCGGTACTCCCCCCACGCTTAATGAGCTTATAGAACAAGCAAAAAAAATGTTTATCTCTTTTCATTCTTACATAAAAAGTATTGAGCAAAATAATGTTTGTCAATGTGGTACATGTACGTCTGTTACAAATTTAACTTTAAAGTTTATCTCTCATTTCGGTGAATTAGAGGAAGTTAAGATTGACAAATTTAACAAACTGATGGGAAGCGATGTAATTCTTGTACACAGATTAATGAAAAACAACATCCCTTCAAAAGAATATCTTTTATTGACAGAAAATTTTTTGAATAATCAGGCGGAAGAGATTATTGCCCGAGAACCTTGGGTAAAATTAAAATCGAACATAGAGGAGATTAAACATTTCGGACAAATAAACACAAAGTATATTTCTCTAACAGGGTTAAAATCTTCAATTCCGCCTCCATCAAAAAGTGAAATATTAAAAGCAAAAAGGGAAGTAGGCAAATTATCAATTGATATTAATGCACAATTATTAACAGTACATTCTGTAATCAGCAATGTGGATGCAAAAAAATATTGGGTTAAAGGATTAAAAGAAATTGAGAATCCAAGCAAAATAAATAGAATCAATAATATACATACCTGCAAATTTTCTAATATGAAGATGGACATAACAACAATGTCAAATTTAGTGTGTGAAAATGAAATTACTTTTACGGAAGAAGGTTTTATCTCAGGAAAAATAAAAATTGTATTTGAATTTTTATTAAATGAGATTGATAACGGTACGAATGTTTTACTTAGACTTTATTCCAGGGGCAACAGCAATAAAAATATTATTGACAAAATAAGATTCCAGATTATGCTGAAAATGTTGATGAAAATGATGAAGTCGAATTTGAAAAGATTGAAAAATTATTGTGAAGAAAATAATTTTGTTTAAATGTTTCACACTTTCAAAAACAGGCATCATAACTTACAGACTTTCACTTAAGTCCAAGTAAGCTCTTTATTTTTTAAATAGCTCCATAACATTATTAAATTAATAATGAAAAAATTTGTTTCAACATTTACAGTATTTCTACCATTTTTTATTTCTTTCTTATCTTTTGCTCAATACTCTGTTTCCTCGCCCTATATAATAAATCCTTCTCTTGCTATAGGATATGTTGATAGCTCCGCTCATTTTTGGTTGCAAACCTGGGATACACAAAAAGGTGGGTTCTATACAAATATTGATAAACAAGGGAATGTAATTACCAGTTGGGGAACTAATAAAAATATGCTTACGCAATCCAGCAATGCATATGGGTTAACTCGTGCGTATATGTTAACTGGCGATACAACATATCTTGTTTATGCAAAAAATGCATTGGATTGGATGTATGCTCATGCTTGGGACAACACCAATGGAGGTTGGTTCCAAGAACTTGACGTTAATGGAAACCCAATTTCTCCTACCGGAAATAAAACCGCATTTTACCAACATTATGCTTTACTCGGAATTGCAGCATATTATGAAGCCACAAGAGATACTACAGCCTGGAATTGGTTGATGAAAGGATAT
>DRJC01000069.1 GCA_011052365.1 Ignavibacteria bacterium | reverse complement strand
GCTTCTGCGGCTCTCAGTATATCAAATATTCCGTTTAACACTCCCATTGCCGAAGTAAGAGTCGGCAGGGTAAACGGTGAGTTTATTGTTAATCCCACTCACCTGCAATTGCAGGAAAGCGACCTTGAATTAGTGGTAGCAGGCAGTGCCGACTCTATAATGATGGTTGAGGGAGAATCAAAAGAAGTAAGCGAACCGGAACTTTTGGATGCTCTGAAATTCGCTCAATTGGAAATAAAGAAATTAGTTGATCTTCAGGTCGAATTGGTTAAAGAAGTAGGCAAAACCAAAAGAGAAGTATTGGAAGATGAGGTTGATGAAAATCTTAAAAAAGATGTTTATCAATTAGCCGAAGATAAATTTAAGGAAATAGTTTACTCGGTTTTAACCAAGGACGAAAGAAGCGCTAAAAACAAAGAGCTTGGCAATTCTGTTTTGGAAGCTTTGAATGAAAAATATCCTGAGCAGGAAAAGGCTATAAAAAACATTCTTCACGACCTTGAAAAAGATTTAATGCGGGAAAGAATATTGAAAGAAGGCATTAGGTTGGACGGAAGAAACACGGAGCAGGTTCGCCCGATAAGCATTGAATTAGGCATACTTGCACGTACTCACGGTTCGGCTTTATTTACAAGGGGCGAAACACAAAGTTTAACAACTCTTACTCTCGGCAGCAAAAATGACGAACAATCAGTTGACGGATTATTTGAAGCATATTCCAAAAGATTTGTTCTTCACTATAATTTCCCACCTTTCAGTGTTGGAGAAGTGGGAAGAATGACAGGCGTAGGAAGGCGTGAAATCGGACACGGAAACCTGGCTGAGAGAGCTTTGAAAATTATGGTTCCGAAGGAAGATGATAAATTTCCTTATGCAGTTAGACTTATTTCAGATATTCTTGAATCAAACGGTTCTTCTTCTATGGCATCAGTTTGTGCCGGCTCGCTTGCATTGATGGACGGCGGTGTTCCCATCAAAAAATCCGTTGCCGGTATTGCAATGGGTCTTATAAAAGAAGGCGACCAATATGCTGTCCTTACCGATATTCTCGGTAATGAAGATCACCTTGGTGATATGGACTTTAAAGTTGCCGGAACGAAAGACGGTATTACTGCTTTTCAAATGGACATAAAAATTCAGGGCATTTCCTATGAAATAATGGAAAAAGCTTTATATCAGGCAAAAGACGGACGGATGCATATTCTAAGTATTATGGAAGAAGCCATCAGTCAGCCACGAGAAACATTGTCCCAATTTGCTCCGCGTCTTTTAACCATAAAAGTTGAAACAGATCAAATAGGAATGATTATTGGTCCCGGTGGAAAAACAATACAAAAAATGCAAAGAGATTTTGGAGTTGATATCAATATTGAAGATGACGGCACCATTACAATAGCATCCCCTGATAAAGACGGAGCTACAGGGTGTAAAGAATTCATAAAAGGTTTAACTGCTTTGCCGGAAGTAGGTAAAATTTATGACGGTAAAGTTATAAAAATTATGGACTTTGGTGCTTTTGTAGAAATTTTACCCGGCAAAGAAGGATTATTACATATATCACAAATTGATAATAAACGCGTTAACAAAGTCACCGATTATTTAAAAGAAGGTGATCATATTAAAGTGAAACTGCTAAAAACAGAAAACGGAAAATTTTCTTTAAGCAGAAAAGTATTATTGAATGGTGAAGGAAAAGAAACTGCAGAATAATCCAATTGAATTTTAAAGCTGAATTTAAATTGAACACAGCTATTTGTAATTAATTTATAAGCCATGTTTTTTTGTAATATATTTTTAAAAATGAGATATATAAATTTATATTTTTTTATGACTTTGAATACGGAAGACATGGGCTTTTTTTATAGAAATTTATTTATAATGAAATATTTGATTTCATTAAGAGAGTTTGTTCTTTATGACAAAAGAAATTATTATCAATTCATCCACTATTCAAACACGCGTTGCAATAACCGGAGACGGAAATTTATTAGACTTTTTTGTTGATTACCCGGAAAAACGCAGAATGGTGGGGGATATTTATCTTGGAAAAGTGGCAAGAGTACTCCCCGGTATAAAAGCCGCATTTATTAACATTGGAATGAAACACGACGGGTTTCTTCACTTCTCAGATATTGCCGACAGAACACAGCAATTTTTAGAAATGTTGGGTGAAGATACTGAAGTTGTTGTGGAAGAAAATGGGAATTTCAATGGTAATAATAAACATCACGATACCCACAAAAATCAAAATAATACACCTATGGTAAGACTTCACAAAGGTGAGGATATTATTGTTCAGATTACAAAAGAACCGGTAAAAAACAAAGGTGTTCGTGTTACCTCCGCTGTTTCATTACCCGGTAGATTTTGTGTGCTGTTACCCTATGATAACAAAATAGGTATATCAAAAAAGATTTTTGATTATAGAGAAAGAAGAAGGTTAAGAAATTTAGCAAGAGAAATCATTCCGGAAAACTGCGGTTTAATAATTAGAACCGTTGCACGAAATCAGGATGAAGCCGCTCTTAGATCGGATTTGAACCACTTGGTAAAAACCTGGAACACAATTGAAAAAAGAATAAAATCCGAAAGTCCTCCGGCTCTTATACATAATGACCTAAACACAACATCAAGCGTAATTAGGGATCTGTTTACACCCGATATTTCTAAAATATTTATTGATTCAAAAAAACTTTACAAACAAATAAGAAACTATGTAGAAATAACCGAGCCTGATTTGGTTGATAAAATTGAACATTACCGATCTTCCCATTCGATTTTTGAAGCATTTAAAATTGAAGAACAGATAAAAACTTTGATGGCTAGAAAAGTATATCTGCCAAGCGGTGGATATTTAATTATTGAACACACCGAAGCTATGGTTGTTATTGATGTTAACAGCGGAAGATACGCAAAGAGTAAAGAACAAGAATTAAATTCTTTGAAAACCGATTTGGAAGCAGCAAGAGAAATCGCAAAACAAATGAAGCTGCGGGATATCGGGGGCATTATAGTTATTGATTTTATTGACCTTCTCGAGGAAAAAAACAGGAAGAAAATATACGATGAGTTAAAAAAGGAATTTAGAAAAGATAGATCACGTGTATCCATTTTACCAATGTCTGATTTTGGATTGGTGCAGATAACCCGTCAAAGAGTTAGACAGAATATGATGCAAACGATGAAGGAAGTATGTCCGTATTGCATAGGTACGGGAGTGCTGACGAAACAATCTCATTTAATTTACGATTTAGAGGAATGGATAAAAAGGTTTAAAACAGAATCAAAAGAAAGGTCGCTTATTATAAAATGTAACCCGTTTGTAGCCGCAAAATTACGCGAGGGAAGAATAAAAACTTTAACTAAATTGAGATTTAAATACAGGTTAAAATTAAAACTTGAAGAAGATCCTTCTTTATCTTTGCAACAAATTAAATTCTATTCTAAAGTTACGGGTAAAGATTTAACAGGAGATCAAATTTAAGAGTGCAATTCGGAGAATAAAAGGAATGAAAGAAACAAAGTTGTTGGATGTTCATCAAAGATTAGGAGCAAAAATTATTGACTTTGCAGGTTTTAAAATGCCGGTACAGTATTCATCAATTATTGCAGAACATAAAGCTGTAAGAAATTCTGTAGGCGTATTTGATGTTTCGCATATGGGTGAAATTTTTATTTTAGGTGAAAGAGCATTAGATTTTATTCAAGAAATTACTGTTAATGATGCTTCCAAACTAACTCCGGGAAGAGTACAATATTCTGCAATGTGTTACAAAGACGGGGGTATGGTTGATGACCTTCTTGTTTATAAGCTGAATGATGAAAAATTTATGTTTGTAGTTAATGCTTCAAATATCGAGAATGATTATAACTGGATGGTGGAAAACAACAGTTTTGGTGTTGATATTATAAACGAGAGTAATGAATATACCCTGCTTGCAATACAGGGACCTAACTCAAAGAATGTTTTGCAAAAAATTTGTGATAAAGATTTGGATATTGAATATTATCATTTCTTTAATGTAAATGTTGCCGGTGTAAATATGATAGTTTCACGCACAGGATATACCGGTGAACTGGGTTATGAAATTTATTTTAAAGGTGATAAACCTGTTGTGGAAAATGTTTGGAACAAAGTCTTTGATGCAGGTGAAGAATTTGATGTAAAACCTGTTGGTCTTGGAGCCAGAGATACTTTAAGATTAGAAATGGGATTTTGTTTGTATGGGAACGATATTGATAAAACAACCAACCCTTTAGAGGCAGGATTGGGCTGGATAACAAAGCTGAAGAAAAAACATTTTATAGCCAAAGATATATTACAGAAAGTGAAAGAAGTTGGACTAAGAAGAAAATTAGTCCCATTAGAAACAGAAGAAAGAGTTTTTCCACGGCACGGTTATGATCTCACCGCGGCGGGAAGAAAAATAGGCAATGTAACAAGCGGCACAGTAAGTCCGATTTTGGAAAAGCCTATAGCTTTGGGTTATGTAGAAAAAGAATTTGCATATGAAGGTGCAACTGTTAATTTTATGATTAGAGGGAGGGAAGTACCTGCAAAAGTTGTAAAACTTCCTTTCTTAAAAAGATAGATAATTCTATTTTACTCTTTATTTTTAATTGTTAATTTAATTACCATATATGAATATTAACGTAATAATATCTCCATGCGGAGTTGAAGAATTATATTTTACCAATAAATCTATAGTTGTGATTGATGTTTTAAGAGCATCTAATACAATTATTAATGCGCTTCAGAACGGGGCAAAAGAAATTATTCCTGTTGCGGCTGTAGAATTTGCAGTAAAAGTATCAGGAGGAATGTTCGGTGGGCAGACTTTACTCGGTGGAGAACGGAATACAAAAAAGATTGAAGGTTTTGCATTGGGTAATTCTCCGTTAGAATATAGCAAGGAAATAGTTGAAGGCAAAACAATTGTTTTTTATACAACAAACGGAACTCAAGCGATTACAAAAGCTAAATTTTCTGAATTTTTAACGATCTGTTCTTTTGCTAATTTAACTGCTGTTGCCAATGAATTAATTAAAAAGGGAAATGATTTTGAAATTTTATGCGCAGGCAGAAACAACACTTTATCTTTAGAAGATCTAATTTGTGCCGGAAGTTTGATAAATGAAATTTCTAAAAGTAAAGATGATCTAAATCTTACTGATTCTGCCAAAGCGAGTGTTATATTAAATAATTCAATGGGAAAAGACATACATAAAATGCTTGCTGAAACAGATCACGCTGAGCTGTTGATTGAAAACGGTTTTGAAGATGATATAACTTTTTGCAGCAAATTAAATTCTTCCGATATAGTTCCGCTTTTTATAGATAACGCATTAAAATTACCTAAAGAAGAAAATTAAGGTCATAGATTAGAATTAACATTAGATTAGTTCATTATGCTTAAGACAAAAAAGAAAAAAAATTCATCCCAAAGAAGAAAGATTTCGGAAAAGAATTCCATATTAACAACAAACCAAAAGAAGAACATATTTGGGATACTCTTAATTCTAATCTCACTACTAATATTTTTAAGCATAGTTTCTTATTCAAAATTAGACAGGGCAAATTTAAGTTATCGATTTTCCGATATTCTAAAAATATTCTCCTCTAACTCAGAG
>DRJC01000068.1 GCA_011052365.1 Ignavibacteria bacterium | reverse complement strand
CTTAACGGTTTTTCCGTCTTAAGCCGGATTTCGTATAATCGACTAAAGTCAATCAAGCTCAACAAATCCGTCGCCAACCTTTATCCGGCGACGTGTCCACCGTAGTTCTTTGAACGTAGGTGGAAGTCCTGCTCTTACCGAATGTAGACGGGAAAAAATAACCTTGCAAATATAACAATTGTTACTTTTTCCACAAAGTAAAATCACATCTTATTTTGATTAATATCTTACATTCGTTAAGTTAAATTATCGCTGTTATTCTTCTTCTTTTTTTTAACAAACACAATGGAGGTCAATATGAAATTAAATGTGAAAGCTCTCGCATTAACTTCCGGGCTGGTGTGGGGATTCGGACTTTTCCTTGCCACGCTTTGGATTATGCTTTTCGAAGGCTCAACCGGTGCGACCACCTCTATCGGACTTTTTTACAGAGGTTATAATATTAGTTTTACCGGTGCTCTCTTAGGTCTGGTATGGGGATTTTTTGACGGGCTAATAGGAGGTGCTATTTTTGCCTGGCTGTATAATTTGTTATCCGGCAAATTTAAATCCGATTAATCTTTTTACAAAATTTGGATATATGTGGGGACGTTATGAATAACGCCCCTACTTTTTTTATGCAAAATTTAATTGAACTAAAAAAATTTATAAGACATTTAGCTTCTTTAAGTCAAAAAGAAATTCTGAAATATTTCAGAACTGAAATAAGTATTGACACTAAAGCTGATAACTCCCCTGTAACAATAGCGGATAAAAACGCCGAAGAAATAATCAGAAAAGAAATTGAAACCGAATTTCCTTCACACGGAATTATTGGTGAGGAGTTTGGCGAGGTTAACAAAGATGCGGAATATAAGTGGGTAATCGACCCTATTGACGGGACAAAATCTTTTATCTGCGGTTCTGTACTTTTCGGAACTCAAATTGCACTGTTGAAAAACGGTTATCCTATTTTGGGTGCTGTAAATTTTCCTGCTTTAAACGAATTCATAATCGGTGATAATAAATCAACACAATTAAATGATAAAGATGTAAAAGTCCGTAAATGTGATTCCATTCCGGATGCTGTTTTGCTTACGGGTGATTATTTAAACATAGAAGAATATCAAAATATTTCTGCGTTTAACGCACTAATAAAATCTGTTAAATTATTCCGCGGGTGGGGAGACTGCTACGGTTATTATTTACTAACAAGCGGTTATGCCGATATTATGGTTGATCCCATTATGTCGCCTTGGGATTCTCTTCCGCTTATTCCAATTATAAAAGGCGCCGGTGGGGTTGTAACTGATTATCAAGGTAATGACGCAGTAAAAGGGAATAGTATCGTTGCTTCAAATCAGGCAATACATTCCGAAGTTATAAAATTACTAAATGTTAATTCCGTACAATAACAATAAAATTACTGCTGAAACTAATGCAACTATTTTTCTTCTTTTAGAATTGAAAATAAGTATGATTGCAACAATCCAGATGGTAAGAAAAGCAAGTGACCTTATGTCAAATAATTGATCTATTTGCGGTATCTTGTTTCCAAACGCCGATAGTTCATAAGTACGTTTCACGGGTACTATAAGCATTCCATAGAAAATAAAAAATATTAATGGAAACAAAGACAATTTTTTAATCTTTTCGTTTTCATTAAAAAATTCCAATCCTATACGGGTAGTTAAAAATATACCGAAGAACAAAGCAAGATTGTAAAACAACATAATTGATTTAGAAGTTCTTCCCCAAAAAGTTAATTTAACCCCTTCATTATTGGGTACAATAATTTTATCGTTATTGTAATCTAATTCCGCCCGGTAAATAATATTTTTAGAAGGTCCCAAATTAGGGATGGCAGCAGAATAAATATTATGGTTTAGAGTTAAGTTCTTCTCATTCCAGTTTAAATCATCTTTCTTTTTATATTGAAGTTTTATTTTCAATCCCTTCAATTTAGAAAAAACTTGAAATTTATAATCATCATTGCCTCTGTAAACCTTATCGAATAAATAACTGATTTTGTGTGTGTTGTATTTTACCGTACCCGTAACGGGATATTCCTTAGAAGTTATACGATTTGCGTACCCGGAAATAAAAGTGATTGCCAAAGCAGCAATCCATAAGATTAATTGTTGTTTCATCTTTTACTATTCTTAAAACCGGTTTGCAAAAATTAATAATTAATTTTACTTAGCCATTTCCTGAATTTTTTCTACTACTTCAGGATTAGCTAATGTTGTTATATCACCCACATCTTGTTTACTTGCAATTGCACCTAAAACCCTTCTCATTATTTTACCTGATCGAGTTTTCGGCATATCAGGTACAACCCATACTTTCCCTGGTTTTGCTATAGGACCAATTTCCGTTTCTAAAGTTTTAATAATTTTTTCTTCCAGTTCTTCGCTTGGTTCATAGCCGGGTTTTAGTGAAACAAACACGTGCGGTAAAATTCCTTTGATTGAATCAGGAACGGGAACAACTGCGGCTTCGCCTACCTCACTAACCATAAGTGTTGCTGATTCTAATTCTTTTGTCCCTAACCGGTGACCGGCAACATTGATAACGTCATCAATTCTTCCAAGTATACGGAAGTATCCGTCAGGTGCTTCAACAGCTCCATCGCCTGCAAAGTAGGGCCAATCGTGCCAATCTTTGCTGTTCGGATCGCTGTTGTATCGCTTGTAATATTGATCGACAAATCTTTCGTCATCACCCCATATTGTAAGCATTCTTCCCGGCCATGGATTTTTAATACAGATGTTTCCTGCCTTTCCACTACCAGCCGGTAGTATTTTACCATCATCGTCAAATATAATCGGGTAAATTCCAGGTACACCTGGGCCTGTACTTCCGGGTTTCATTTTATGAATAGCCGGAACGGTTGAACATAAAAACCCACCTGTTTCTGTTTGCCAATAGGTATCTACAACCACTGCTTCTTTTTTACCGACAGATTCGTGATACCATCGCCAAACAGTAGGTTCTATCGGTTCACCAACGGTTGTCATATGTTTAAAGTGATAATTGTATTTGGCAGGTTCGTCAGGTCCTACTCTGCGTAAGGCACGGATTGCAGTCGGGGAAGTGTGGAATATATTTACGTCAAGTTCTTCGGCAACTCTCCAGGGTCTCCCTGCATCGGGATGAGTTGGCACACCTTCGAATATTACCGAGGAAGCAGCGAGTGCCAAAGGTCCGTACACAATGTATGAGTGTCCTGTAATCCAGCCGATGTCAGCCATACACCAATAAACATCTTCGGGGTGAATATCTTGTATGTATTTTGACGTTCCTGTAACGTAAGCCATAAAACCACCGATTGAATGCTGGGCGCCTTTAGGTCTACCGGTTGTTCCCGAAGTGTACATTAGGAATAAAGTATCTTCTGATTTAAGCTTTTCAGGTTCTACTTTTTTATTTCGATACTTTTTAATTGTATCATTTATAAGAATATCTCTTCCATCTACAATCGGTGTAGCTGTAGAATATTTATTTGGATACCTTTCCCAAATAAGAACGTGTTCAATTTTTTGTCCTTCTTCTTCTGCGATTTTACAAGCGATATCAGCTTTTTCCTTATGGTCTATTAATTTACCTGCACGATAATATGCATCTGCTGTGATTAAAAATTTACTTTTTGCATCTACTATTCTTTCTGCACAAGCTTTGCCGGAAAATCCCGAAAAGACTTGCGAATGTATAACTCCAAGTCTTGCACAAGCAAGCATTGTAATTGGTAGTTCGGGTATCATCGGCAAATGTAAGGTTACAGTGTCGCCTGCTTTAAGTCCGTATTCTTTTAACATTGCAGCAAATTCATTTACTCTAACATAAAGTTCTTGATATGTTATGTGCTGAATAGCTTCATTCTCAGGTTCCGGTACAAAATGAATAGCTGTTTTATTTTTATGTTTACCCAAATGTCGGTCTATACAATTATAACTTGCGTTTAATTTTCCACCCGTAAACCATTTGTAAAAAGGAGGGTTACTCGAGTCAAGTACAGTGTCCCATTTTTTATACCAGTCAAGCATTTCAGCGTATTCAACGTAACATTCCGGAAAGTTTTCTTCTTTGAACCTTTCCATTATGGTGTTGTCTTTAACATTAGCCTGTTCGATAAATGATTGCACAGGCTCAAAATATTCTTCCTCTTTCCAATGAACGGCAATTTGCGCTTCGGTTAATTCGTTTTCATTCGACATAAAAATTTTCCTTTTGGGTTTAGATATCTTTTGAGTTTATTTTATCAATTAGAAAAATAACAAAAAATATTTTTCAATCAATATAGGTTTTATAGTTTTAAAATAAAAAATGACCTCATAACAGAGGTCATTAAAATATTAATTCGGGGTGATTTTAGTTTAACTTTAAAATGAAGTGCCGAGCTTAAACCTGAAATTAGCGAATATAGAAATCGCACCTATTTTTCCACTTTCATCTTTTGAGAAAATAACGGCAGGTCCTATTGCAAACGAACTGCTACCCCAACTCTCTGCAATTTTTTGTACCATTATTTCCAATAGAAACTGCGGCTGCCTGACATCACTTGACGACATATAATCCATTCTTAGATCAAAGACACTGCCTGCAAGGGAAAGTTCTCTGCCGGTAAATCCAAAATGATATTCATTTACATATTTTGCGATATAGAATTTACCTCTTGTTGATCCGAGTACACTTATGGGATATCTGAATTCCCAGTTGCTATAAGATTTCTCTAATATCTTTGCCCTGTAACCAAGTGAATCAATATTATATTTATTGAATATATCTAACCTTGATTGTGACGGGGTGACTGTGATTTTCATAAAATTTATTTCAAGAAAATTACCGAATGGAATGACATAACCGAATTGAAACCCGCTGGTTACATAAAGGTTATTGTGATTGTTGCTCTTTTTTATCTGTGTAAATTCTTCAATTGGTCCGAAGGCGCCTGCATAAAAACCAAGGATGTGAAAATTAGCCTGGACAAAATTCGTCTCTAACGGTCCTGAATAAGGTGTCCCCATTCCGATTGAAAGACCGATATCTTTTCTAAAAGGAATTCCTAATTGCTCACCTCCAAACAACTGCAAAAACGGGTTGATGTAATAAAGTGTGGATGAGATTTGATTTTTAGTGGGAGGTTCAAACATCTTTTTAAATTTCATTTTCTTTACTACCCTCGTAAAAACACTACCGAAGTTTACTGTTTTTTCAAGATTAAGTTTGAAGGGATAGGTTATTATTTTTGCTCTAACTGTAGGAGAAAAAGCCAAGAACGGATATAACGTTCCTTTGATAGAAACAGTCTGATTATTTGCGTCTCTAAGGTCAACTATAATTTCTGCTTTAGGATCAGGGGGATCAATAAATACTTCCATTTGAATTTTAATAAACAGGCTGTCATCCAGTGTTTCCATCTGAAAATATTTTATCGGTTCCTCGTTGTTGGCTTGTGCTTTACTGATATTTGAAAACGATAAAAATATTAAAAGAACAGTAATTATTATATAACTATATTTTTTCATTAATATTATCCTTTGCTAAATTTATTTTGAAAAGTCCGTGAAATAAAATGAATCACCGATTTGAACTCTATCTTTGGAGATTAAATCAATAACCGTGAAGAAGAAATTCACTTTGTATCTTCCGTCTGCTTCCTGTAAATCCCCATATCTGTCAACCCAATCATCAAAGCGTGATTCGGTAGAAGCAATATTAAGGGTTACGTTATAAACCAAGTTTCCGTCTTTCGTTTTATTAGGTTTTGAAACAGAGATTGGTCCCGAATAAATAACTTTTAACTGGTCGGGTCTTTCGTCTTTAATAGTAACCGTAAAGTCGGTAATACGTTGTAGTTCTTTTACGTATATATCTGAAGCATTCATTTTATTGGTTACTCTTTTGATCAATACTTTTGGCGGTTGATTTTTAACCACTCTTATTTTTGTGCTTTGTGAACCAAACTTTAGGATCACTTCTTTTTGATCTGTTAGATTGAATTTCTTTTGAGAACCGGCAGGAATTGTAACTATTGGTTTGTCCGGGTTTTTAGGGTCATAAATAGAAGCCGGAATATTACCTGTATTTTTTGCCAGGTTCCAAGTGTACTGTATAAATGTTTGTGTTATTGCAATAGGTGATTGAGCAACTGTTAGTTCTTTCTTTTTCTTCTTTATTATTTTTGGTTTCTTTATTTTTTCTTTTTTTATCCTTTTGTTTAAATCTTTAATCCGGGTTGTTAAAGAACTAAGCTCTGCCTTTAAAACTTTATTTTCTTTTTTAACATTTGGGGTAATCTGGATTTTAAAATCCAGGTTCTGTGCGTAAAGTGAATCCAAAAGAACAACGAGCGAATCACGCACACTCTTATCAACCGTAGTATCTTTTCTGACTACTTCTTTTAGGTTAAGATCGGCACCCTTCAAAGCAAGAATGGTCAGCACAAATATATACAGCACTTGATAAATTATAAATTTTACGTCTCTGTTTTTTCTTATCATAACTACTCTTTATTTCTTTGTTACCATTGAGTCTAAATACTTCAAACCCGTCACGGTTCTTTCGTCGTTTAAGGAATCCGCCGCAACCGAGATTGATTCGGCGAGACTTTTAAGCTGCATCACTGCTTCCGGGTCAACAACATTTGTGTTACTTATTTTATCAACTACTACATCTACTGCGTTAAAATTTTCTAACATTTTCTTACTCATCATTGTTGTTTCGCCCATCAGTTCTTTGAACTTTACAAGATTTAAAAGAATTTTTTCTTGAACTTTTGAAAACGATTCCATTTCTTCAAGCGAATTAGGTAAAGCAAGTGAGCCGTCTGAATTTTCAAATCTTTTTCTACTGAAATATTTTTCTTTTATATCGTGTATATGGGTTACTACATTTTGAAACTCAACACTCATATTGTCAAGGACAGGTTCAAATAATTTACCGATCGCTAAAATTATAAGTGCTTTAATTTCAAACGGTACTGATAGTCCTAAGAAAACATCTTCACCAAGCTTAATGCTTATCAATAAAATAGCTGCACCAATAAGTGGTAGGGCTGTTGATATACTATCAACTATACTTGTGTAAGAAGTAATAATTCTATCAATTGTTTCTGTTGCAGGCGTACGTGCCACCTCTTTGTGCAACTTTTGAAAACTTAAATAGGCAAGTAGAATAAAAAAGCCGTAAACAATTAAAGGAAGCCACCAAAATTGATAAGGTTCAACTGCAAACTCTGCAGGCTGCCAGGTCGGGAATAAATATTTGGCAATATCTATTGAAACATTTCCGAGAATCGGAACTCGCGATATATCAAGAAATAATGATAATATTACTGCCAATGCTGAAAAAGCTGCCGGCTTAAATATCATTGAAAATTTTATCTTCTTTAAAGATTGTTCTGCATAATAATCAATTTGTGTTTCCAAGCCGTTTCTGTTAAAAAGATCGGGAAATTTTTTCTTGTTAATATCCATTGCGGCTTTGTCGCTTTTTAAGTTGAACATTCTAACCTCTTATTCTAAAAAAATATAATAATCCAAATTTTTATTGATTTAGTACCGTATTTTATGAAAAAGGGACATGCCCTTTTAAGATATATGTTATTTGAAGTATGTATGCATTTTTTTTGTGAGTTAATAAATATGGGCTAAACAAGAAAAATGCCAACATTATAATATAAATATTTTACTGTAATTAAAACATTTATTTCTTTATACAGGTAATATTTACCGGTTAAAAAGGAAAGTGTAAAATTTATTAACAGTTTAATATGAAAAGGAAGGTCAAAAAAGACCTTCCTTCAAAAAAAATTATCAGAAGTTTAAGAACGGGAATGATTTACTGAGTAGAAATAGTAAGAAAGAACCGATAATCCAAATTCCGAAAACTAGCCCATAATATTTACCCGTTGTAACTGATTTGAACATTTTAGCAAATCCTATGCTAAGTACAATATATACCCAAATTGTAATAATATCCAACTTACCTAAAATGAATCCCAAAAATGTTGTTTTATCGGTATTCATAAATGCAGCAACGCTCACATCATTAAACATTCTGCTGAATACCAGGGATAAAATTGCAGCTATAATTACCGCAATAATTCCTATATAAGCTGTAAGTCCGTTTGCAACCAAAGCACTGGTAAATGTGCCTTCACCTTTTAATAAGAATTTTATAAATAAATAATAAATACCTGTTATAATAAAGAAAATTATAAAACCGACTATAAAAATACCTACTGTTTGAATTACTGTACCGATACCGCCGCCGAATTTATCCATTTGTTCTTGTATTTTTTCTAATTGCTGATCGGCTTGCTGTTGTGTCATTTTTCCAGCGGTAACTGCCTTTTGCATAGTCTCTTCAATTTTAGCAATTTGTTTTTGTTTTGCATCAAATTTAATTTCATCGTTATTTAAAACAATAATTCTTGATACAGCTACAAACAGCAGTAAGAGAAAAATCGGTAGGAGCCAATCAATTGTCTTAGGAGGAAATTTAGAAATACTTTCAAATGTTTTGGAGGGTTCGCTCAGAATACCGATCATTTTATCGGAATGGCTAAGCTCTTCTTCTTCTTCAGGTGTTGATGTCTGTTCAACAACTTCGTTTGAATCATTGTCGTCCATTTTATTCTCCTTTAAAGATTTGTTGTAATTAATAAATTTAAGTTAGAAATAGAAAATCGAAAAGGCAATAAAAAAAACAATAATAAACAAATTTTTAAAATTTGAAGCACAGAAAATGTTAAATTAATTTAATTAAAAATTAATTATTCTTACTCTAAAACGTAATAAAATTATCTAAGGATAAATAAGAATGAAAACAATTATTGAACCATTTAAAATAAAATCGGTTGAACCTATAAAATTTACAACTAAAGAAGAAAGAGAGAAATTACTTAAAGATGTGGGTAACAACCCATTTTTACTTCACGCCGACGATGTTTTAATAGACCTTTTAACGGACAGTGGAACATCGGCTATGAGTTCTTTGCAATGGGCGGGAATAATGAACGGTGATGAGTCTTACGCAGGTTCAAGAAGTTTTTACAGATTTGAAAAAATGGTGAAGAAAATAACAGGAATGAAATACATAATTCCAACTCACCAGGGAAGAGCAGCGGAAAGAATTCTTTTTTCAATATTGGGCGGTAAAGGGAAATACATTCCTAACAATACACACTTTGATACTACAAGAGCAAACATTGAATTCTCCGGTGCTGAAGCGGTTGACCTATTAAACGAAGAAGGAAAACATCCCGAAATAAGAGCGGATTTTAAAGGAAATATGGATGTAGAAAAATTGAAAGAATTTATAAAAAACATAGGTCATGAAAATATTCCGGTTTGTATGCTTACAATTACTAATAACTCCGGGGGCGGGCAGCCTGTTTCAATGCAAAACATCAGGGAAGTAAAAGAAGCTTGTAAACAATATAATATCCCGATGTTTCTTGATGCCTGTCGTTTTGCTGAGAATGCATACTTCATTAAAAAAAGAGAAAAAGGATACGCTGATAAATCTGTTTTAGAAATTGCACAGGAAACTTTCTCTTATGCCGATGGTGCAACAATGAGTGCCAAGAAAGACGCACTTGTAAACATCGGTGGTTTTTTATCAATAAATGACGATGAACTTGCACAAAAATGTAGGAACTTATTAATTGTAACGGAAGGTTTTCCCACATACGGCGGTTTGGCTGGAAGAGATTTGGAAGCCGTTGCACAAGGACTTGAAGAAGTTTTGGATGAACATTATCTTCAATATAGAATAAGAAGTGTTGAATATCTCGGAGAAAAATTAATTGGTGCAGGTGTTCCTATTATAGAGCCGCCCGGCGGACACGCAATTTACATAGATGCAAAAAGATTTCTACCGGCTATTCCCCTTGAGCAATTCCCTGGTCAGGCTTTAACCTGTGAGCTTTACATCCATGGCGGAATTCGTGCTGTTGAAATCGGAAGTGTTATGTTCGGAAAATATGATAGTGAAGGAAATCTTATTCCCCCGCCTATGGAATTGGTAAGGTTGGCTATCCCGAGAAGGGTTTATACCCAAAGTCATATTGATTATGTAGCAGAAAAAATAATTGAAGTATATGAAAAAAGAGAACAAATAAAAGGTTTGAAGATAACATATCAAGCTCCTATGCTCAGACATTTTACTGCAAAATTTGAAAAGATAAATGATTAAAAAGCTTTACGGTTTTAGTAATTCAAGGGAAATTTGGAGAGTAATTCCCGCAGGTGAAGATAAACTTTTAATTGAAGAAAGAAACAAAAAAACGAAAGAAGTTTATTTTAATTGTATCCAAATAAAGACAGGAAAAACACTGCTCAAAAGTTACCAACTAAAAGATAAATTTTGGATAGGTGTTGAAGCCGTGTACAACGATATCATTTTCTTCCATAGGTTTATAAAACCCGATCTTCCTACGCACAAGGACATTATCGCTTTTGATATGAATAAAAAAGAAATATTATGGGAAAATAATGACTTAGTATTTCTCACAATTTCTGATGATAATTTGTATGGATATAAAGCTCTATTTGAAGGCAGGGAATTTTATAAATTGAATATTAATACAGGTGATGTAATTAAAAAACTTGAAAAAGCACCTGACAAAAACACTATTGAACAATTTCAAAATTCAGCTTTAAAAGATTTCTGTTTTTCTTCAATATATAGTAATGATTTGGAATTAGATGAAAAAATTCACGATATAATAAGAGCTGTAAAAGAAGAAAACGTAGTTACCGGTAGAGTAGAATTATTAGTTTATAACGATGTTTTATTTCTAAGTTTTCACGTTCAGGGTAAAAACGGGAAATTAAATAAATTATTAAATGTTATTGATATTGTCACAGGAAAGATTATATTAAAAAGAATAATTAACTTTAATATCAAGGCTTTTATACCTGATTCGTTCTTTTTGATAAAAAATTATTTATTTGTATTGATTGAGACTAAAAAACTTTTCTGCTATATTCTAAAATAATAATAGTATTTAATAATTAATATTAGTTAAAAATATCAGAGGGAAAAATGGACATAACAAAGGAAGTACAGGGTATTATTCTGCTTGTAGCGAGAGAAACTCTCAACTCTCTTTTTATGGAAGATACTCATTTTACAAATATCGACTATAACGTTTATCCACAACTTACAAGACGGAATGCAGGTGCTTTTGTTACATTAAAAGATAACGGTAATTTACGCGGATGTATAGGATATTTAAGTTCACCCGATATGTTGATCGATACAATTAGAGATGCAACAAAACAAGCTGCTGTAAATGACCCAAGATTTAACCCGGTAACGGCTGATGAATTGCCTAAAATAAATATTGAAGTCTCTGTATTATCTCCTACTGTGCACTTGAATAGTTATGCTGATATTAAAATTGGAAAACATGGTTTACTTTTGGAGGAACCGTATAACAGGGCAGTATTACTACCTCAAGTTGCAACGGAAAACAATTTCTCTATTCAACAATTTTTAACCGCTTTATGTGAAAAGGCAGGGATAAATCCTTACGCTTGGGAAGATAAACCTTTAAAAATAAAAGTTTTTACAGCAACAGTAATGTCGGAAGTAGGTAAAAGAAAAAAGACTTATGACTCAGCTTAGAAAGCCGGCGGTTGCAGGACTTTTTTATCCATCAAATCCAAAAAAATTAAAGGACGAAGTTCTTCAATTTTTGAATACCTCCATTCCACATACAAATCCACAAAAAATTTTCGGAATTGTTTCACCTCACGCAGGTTATGTTTATTCCGGTTCTACTGCTGCTTATGGATTTAATACCTTAAGAGATAAAAATATAGAAACCGTTATTATCATTTCACCGAGCCACAAAGAATATTTTCCCGGTGTTTCTATTTATAACGGAGACGGTTATGAAACGCCTTTAGGTATGCTCCCTGTTAATCGAGAAATGGCGGATAAATTAGTCGATGGAAGAGGAAATATATTTCGGGGAATTGAAGGACACAGAGACGAACATGCTATAGAAGTTCAGCTTCCGTTTTTACAATGTGTGTTGGATGATTTTTCTATTGTGCCCATAGTTATGGGTGACCAGGGGCTGGTTTTTGTAGAAGCACTTGCAAACAAGTTGAGTGAAGTTGTGAACGATAGAACATTGTTATTGGCAAGCTCAGACCTTTCACATTATTACTCTGCAACCGAAGCCGATCAAAAAGATTCCGTAATAGAAAAAGATATTAATGATTTTAATTACGAACAACTTTCTAATGATTTGGCAAATAGAAGCTGTGAAGCTTGCGGAGCCGGTCCTATATTAACAATTATGAAAACTGCTGAACTTAATAAAACAAATAAATCTTTAGTTCTGAATAGAACACATTCCGGAAATGTGAGCGGTGATTATGAGCAGGTTGTTGGTTATCTTTCGGCTGTATTTTACGGAGAATAATTGTACAACAAACAGGCTAACATTGTCATTATTGGTGCGGGACGAATAGCTGCTTCCATCTTAAACGGTTTGATAAATGCGTCCTTCAATGTACAGTCTGTATTAAGCAAAGAAGCTAATTCTGCAGAGCAACTTGCAAAAAAATTTGACGTAAAACATTACTCAAATAATTTATCACAAATAAAAGAAGATGCTAATCTTTTCTTGTTAACCGTTCCTGATAATCAAATCTTATCTGTAGCATGTGAAATTGAAAAATTAAATATCAACTTCAACGATTCTTTATTTGTGCACTTCTCGGGTGCTTTAAGTTCTTCTATTTTAGATACACTACAAAACAAAGGGGCAGACACGGCTTCTTTTCATATTATGCAGTCTTTCCCGACAAAAGATATTGTCGAATTAAATAATTTAACTACAGCAGTTGAAACCGGATCGAATAGAGCGGAAGATTTTTTATTTGCTCTATCAATTAGATTAGATATGCATCCATTTAAACTTTTTAAAGAAGACAAAGTTAATTATCATTTAGCGGGAGTCTATTCCTCAAATTATTTTGTGGGAAATCTTCTCTGTGCGGATGAGGTCCTTCAGAATAATAAAACGGATTACCCAAATTTTAACGAGCTGATTCTACCCATTGTTTCAACAACTTTGAACAATATAAAATCGAAAGGCTTAAAAAACTCTCTTTCAGGACCCGTTCAAAGAGGTGAATTAGAAGTCATAAAAAAGCATATCGAAAAATTAAAAAATATAAACGAAGAAAAATTTCTTGTTAAAGG
>DRJC01000067.1 GCA_011052365.1 Ignavibacteria bacterium | reverse complement strand
CAAAGGTATTGCAACGGTTTTAGTAAACAGGGTTACAGTTGATAAATACGGACGTGTCTTTATGGGAGCTGAAGCAGGTGTTGCATTGTTAAGAAGTGTGCAAGATATTCAAAGTCAATGGCAATTTTTAAATATTTCACCTATGTCGGAAAGAATCGGCTACAATTGGCAAATGGTTGTTGCACCTGAAGATAGTTCATTGGCTTTTTTCAGTAAAGGTGAATTTTCTCATTTTAGTAATACCGGCAAAGGCATTTATAAATATAATATTGATTCCAACATTAATGGAAGTGTATTGCCCAAAACAAAGTATAACGGATTTATGTACATTACAACGGGTAATACATCCGATACATTATATGCAGCTTCACATTCAAGTGGTGTATGGATGAGCACCGATCAAGGTAATAGCTGGACAAAATATGAAGCCGGGTTAAACGAAAAAATGGTTCAAACGCTTTATGTTTCCAAAACAACAAGACTGCCACTCTATTGTGTTACACGTTTAGATAGCATTCGCTGGAGTAAATCTGTTCCTCCTGATAGAGGCGGTTTTTATAAATGGAACAGTAATAGCAAAATATGGGAATTAAAGATTAATGGTTTAGGTGCAGTTGTTGCTTCCGATATGAAAGTCTCATCCTTTGATGAAAACAAAATTTATATTTCAACATTCAATAACGGTATATTTAAAAGTACAGACGGTGGGAATAGCTGGACGAATATAAGTCAAACGTTAGGAGGATTTCAAAGCAGGGTAATTGAAATAAACCCTAATAACGATGATGACATATTCATAGGTACAAATCACGGGATATGGGAAAGTAAAAATGCAGGTATAAGTTGGGATAGTTTGAATTTTTCAGGGCTAAAATCATTTACTATAAACGATATAGCAATTTCTCCTAAGGGTGATATTTTTATTGCTGAGACTGGCGGCAGTATACAATATATACCTGGACTTATTACAGCAATTGAGGATTCTAAAATCAGCATTCCTAATAATTTTGAGCTTGAACAAAATTACCCAAATCCATTTAACCCAACTACAGTAATTAAATATTTCATTCCTGTAAAGCGACGAGGCTCGTCGCTTTATAATGTTATACTGAAAATTTACGATGTATTAGGCAAAGAAGTTGCGACATTAGTTAACGAAGAAAAGCCTGCCGGTAGTTACCAAATTAATTTTAATGCTCAAATACTTTCAAGCGGTATTTATTTTTATAGATTATCTGCAATAAGTAAAACAACTAATTTCGTTCAAACAAAAAAGATGATTTTATTAAGATAAAAAATAATTGCTTTCCATTTTACTTCCTACCTCTTTCGTTCTACGTCTCAAGCATTAAAACATTGAACAACAATAATTTAACACTTATATTTGCCTACAATTTTTTTTTGATATATGAAAAACAATAAAGTATATATAGAAACATACGGCTGTCAAATGAACTTAGCCGACACTGAACTTGTACAAGGCATATTAAAGAATCACGGTTATGAATTAACTGAAAATACCGGTGATGCCGATGTTGTTTTGCTCAACACTTGCAGCATAAGAGAAAAAGCGGAAGAAAGAATTTACGGTCGTCTCGGTAATTTTAAAAACGTTAAAAATTCAAACTCAAATTTAGTAGTTGGAATTTTGGGTTGTATGGCGGAAAGACTTCGCAAAGATTTAATAGAAGAAAAGAAGATTGTTGATTTGGTAGTTGGTCCCGATGAATACAGGCGCTTGCCTGAGTTGATTGATGTAGCGTTTAACGGAGGCAAAGGCATCGGTGTTCAGTTATCAAAAACCGAAACATACGACGATTTAATTCCATACAGGGAAGACGGACTTCAAGCCTGGATATCGGTAATGAGAGGCTGTGATAAATTCTGTACATTTTGTGTTGTCCCTTTTACAAGAGGTCGAGAGAGAAGTCGTTCTTTAAAATCTATTGTTGAAGAAGTTGAACAGCTATCTTCAAGGGGATTTAAAGAAGTTACTTTACTCGGGCAAAATGTAAATTCATATTCCGATAACGACTATGATTTTGCGGATTTACTTTCAGCTTGTGCCGAAGTTGATCCTTATGTTAGAGTAAGATTTACAACTTCTCACCCACAGGATCTTTCGGAAAAATTATTGCAGGCAATTGCCGATCACAAAAATATTTGCAACTATATTCATCTTCCCGTTCAATCCGGTTCAAACAGAATTTTAAAAGCAATGAACAGAACTTATACGATTGAGCATTATTTGAACTTAATTGAAAAAGCAAGAAAGATAATTCCCGGAGTTTCTTTTTCTACCGATATTATCTCAGGCTTTCCAACAGAAACTTATGAAGACCATTTAATGACATTGGATGTGATGAAGGAAGTACGGTATGACGGGGCTTATATGTTTAAATATTCTCCAAGGGAAGGCACAAAAGCATATAAGATGAAAGATGATGTTAACGAAAAACTTAAAACGAAAAGACTTCAGGAAATAATAGATATTCAACAACAAATATCATTCGAAAAAAACCAGGAACAAATTGGAACTGAAGAAGTTATTTTAATTGAAGGCTTCAGTAAAAAATCAAATGAGTATTTAGCAGGCAGAACAGACGGAAACAAAGTGGTAATAATTCCGGCTGATGAAAAAATGAAAGAAGGTTCTTATGTTAAAGTAAAAATCAATAGGGCAACTTCAGGAACTCTTTTTGGTGAACTTGTTGACTTTTACGATGTAAAATCTGATTTTGCTCTTATAGCACAATAGATTATGTATAATGAAAAAACGTTTTAAATTTATATTCTTTATCCTTTTTATTTCTTTCTTTTGGCAAACAAATTTATTCTCACAAGAGGTAAATATTGTCCCGTATTTAAAGCAAATTGATAACGGAAATAAAACAGAAGCATTAACGCGTCTTGCAGAATTAAAAGATGACTATCCCAACGATCCTTCGGTTATGTTCTTAGAAGGTGTGCTTACAGAAAACGGACAAGATGCCGTTGCAATCTATAATAAAATTATAAATGAATATCCTAATTCAAGATATGCTGATGCAGCGGTGTTCAGAATATACTCATATTATTATGCTCTTGGACTTTATAATACAGCCAATTCATTTTTGAATAGGTTAAAAAAGAATTATCCAAAATCGCCTTACATTAAAATCGCAGAACAGAAAACCGATAATTTTAAAAAGTCTAAAACTACTACAATAACTCCACTTGATAGAAAGAAGCCGCTTCCTCCCAAATCGAAAAATAAAATCATTTATAATTACACTATACAAGCCGGTGCTTTTACTAAAAGTGTTAACGCCAATCACTTAAAAACAGAATTTGAAAGTGCAGGTTTTTATTCTTCTATAAAAACTAAAAATGTAGCCGGAACTATTTTTCACGTAGTATATGTCGGTAAATTTGAAACAGAGGAAGGTGCAAAAAAAGCACTGAGTCTTATCAACAAGCAATTTAACCTAAAAGCAAGAGTCACAACTATCAGCAAATAATTTTTTTAAGTTAATGTTGGAACTAATTTTTATAGGTACCGGCTCGGCAAGTGAATCCTTAAATCGCTCTCATTCTTCTTTTTTTATTCAAACAGGTAAATACAATTTGTTAGTTGATGCGGGGGATGGTATTTCAACGGCATTATTGAAACAGGAAATTAATTATCACTCTATTGACGGGATTATTTTCACACACTTTCACCCGGATCATTTTTCCGGATTAGGCGGATTAATAATTCAAATGGAAATTTTGCAAAGGAAAAAACCTTTACAAATTTTTACACATAATAAATTAATCCCTTTTGTGAAAGATTACCTACATCTTTCATACCTATTTGAAAAAAGAATTTCTTTTGACATAGAATTTATTGGCTTTGAACACGATGAAATATTTAATGTGTGTGGTGATATCCGGGTTAAATCAAAAAACAATACGCACATTGATGTATATAAAAAATACGATGAAGATGATAAAAATTATTTTTCTTCTTCAAGTTTCTTATTTAATCTTAAAGACAAAAATTTATTTTACACCGGTGATATTGCAGCAAAGAATGATCTGTTGTTGTTTCCTGAAGAAAAATTTGATTATATGATAACGGAAATAACACATATTTCAACTGAAGATATTTTAGAAGCTGTAAAACTTATACAACCTTCGGTATTATATTTAACACACATTAGCGACGATGACGGACAAAAGATAGAAAAAATAATAAATGAAACATCGGCATTTGATGTTCCAACAATAGAAGCCGTTGACGGATTAAAAATTATTATTTAATCCCTTCTAATCTTTATTAACCACCAAAAATATATTATATTTTAATCCCTATTTGAAAAAAAATATCAATTGTGTGTCATCTTGGCAGTAATAAAATTAAAATAGTTAAAATTCATTAAATGACAGTAGAAGAATTTAAAAAAAAATATGGTATAATCGGCAAATCAAAAGGAATTACAGATTTAGCCGATATTTCATTACAGGTTGCTCAATCTGATATTTCTGTTCTTGTTTTTGGTGAAAGCGGTGTGGGCAAAGAGATTTTTGCTTCCGCTATACATGGAGAAAGTAAAAGAGCAGATAAACCATTAGTAAGCGTAAACTGTGGTGCAATACCGGAAGGTATTTTAGAAAGCGAATTATTTGGTCATGAAAAAGGTGCTTTTACCGGGGCAGTAGGTAAGCGAAAAGGATATTTTGAAATTGCCGATAGAGGAACTTTATTTCTAGACGAAATTGCAGAGATGCCCTTAACAACACAAGTAAAACTTTTAAGGGTTTTGGAAACAAAACAGTTTATGAGACTCGGTAGCGAAACGGTAACTAAGGTTGATGTTAGAATAATTGCGGCAACTAATAAAGATTTACAGGAAGAAGTTGATGCAAAAAGATTCAGAGAAGATTTGTTCTTTAGATTAAAGGCAATTACGTTGACTATTCCCCCGTTAAGAAAACGTAAAAGCGACATAGATGATTTTGTTGATTATTTCGTGAATATAAGTTCTAAAGAAAATAATCTTCCTTTACCAACCATCACTTCTGATGCATTAGATTTTTTAAGAAACTATAGCTGGCCCGGAAACGTAAGGGAATTGAAAAACACAATTGAGACAGCCGTAATACTTAATAAAGAACGAATAATTGATAAAAATATTTTTGAATCACTTTTAATTAGAGTTAATAAAAATAGTGAAAATAGAAATCTTCCTGTGTTTTTAAATAAATCATCTGATGAAGCGGACAGAGAATTATTATACAGGGCTTTGTTCGAGTTAAAAAAAGATATAATGGAATTAAAAGATATTGTTTTACACAAACAGCGCGAAGATTATGAAAGAGAAAAATCCCAAATGCCTAAGGAAGTTATCACCCTTGGCAATATGGAATACGAAGCAATAAAAAATGCTCTTGAGTTTACTCACGGAAATAAAAGAAAAGCAGCTAAGTTGTTAAATATAAGTGAAAGAACGCTTTACAGAAAAGTAAAAGAATATCAATTATAATATTAAAAGAAAATTATAATGACGAAAATTTTATCGAATAAAAAAAACAAATCTAAATCGGTGCTGTCATTTACATTTTTCTTGTTTATACTTTATTTCATCGTTAGCTTTACCTCTTGCGGTGTGTATTCTTTTTCAGGTGCTTCGGTTCCGTCGCATTTAAAATCAATCTCAATACCGATAGCTGAAGACAGAAGCGGTTCCGGGGAGCCTGGTCTGAGAGAATTACTTACAAATCAATTAATTCAGAAATTTATTGACGATAACAGTTTGCAGGTTGCTGAAAGAGGGAAAGCAAACGCAAATTTGGAATCCACAATAACCGGGTTTACAGATACTCCAAACATTGTTGCTGCCGGTGATAAAATTACATCAAGAAGATTAACGATTAGTGTGAAAGTAATTTATTATGATAATGTTAGAAAGAAAAAGATTTTTGATAAAACTTTTTCAAACTATGGTGACTATCCCCCGGCAGGTAAGTTAAATGATAGAAAAGATGCTATTAATACTGCTATTAACAGGATCACACAAGATATTTTATTAAGTGTTGTTTCGGGTTGGTAAATAAAAATTTATGGATAATTTTGTACTTATATCATATTTTATAACACTCTCTGTGTTGTTTGTTTTCGGTTCATACGGATTTGTTATGATGTATTACCACAGAAAGTACGGCAACATAAAGCAAAAGTCTGATGACCAACTAAATAAAAATGCTTCTGTTACAATTCAATTACCCCTTTATAATGAGCTTTATGTTGTAAAAAGATTGATTGATTCGGTTTGCAAAATTGATTACTCGAAAGATAGACTTGAAATTCAAGTATTGGATGATTCAACTGATGAGACAAAAAATATAGTTGCAGAAATAGTTGCCGAAAAACTAAAAGAAGGTTTCGACATAAAACAAATAAGACGAATCAACAGAAAAGGCTTTAAAGCAGGTGCATTAAGAGAAGGATTGAGAACAGCAAAGGGTGAGTTTATAGCAATTTTTGATGCCGACTTTTTACCCAAAAAAGATTTTCTTAAAAAAACACTTTCCTTTTTTAGTGATGAAAAAGTAGGCATGGTACAAACAAGATGGGAACATTTGAATGGAGATTATTCCATTTTAACTAAAGCTCAAGCACTTGCATTAGACGGTCATTTTGTGATTGAACAGAATGTAAGAAACAAAGCAGGCTTTTTTATAAACTTTAACGGTACCGGCGGTATTTGGAGAAAATGTTGCATTGAAGATGCCGGAAATTGGCAGGATGATACACTAACAGAAGATTTGGATTTAAGTTACAGGGCACAATTAAATGGTTGGAAATTTATTTTTCTAAATGATTTCACATCACCTGCCGAATTACCCTCCGAAATTAATGCTTTAAAAACACAGCAGTTCAGATGGACAAAAGGTGCAATTGAAACAGCAAAAAAAATTCTCCCTTTAGTTTGGAAATCGAATGAGCCTTTAAGGATAAAGTTACTATCTACTTTTCATTTAACTAATAATATTGTTTTTCCTTTTATACTTCTTACTGCAATACTAAATGTTCCATTGATTTTTATAAAGAACAGCGGCTCGCACGATTTATATTTCGGAGTTTTGTCAGTTTTTGTTTTGGCTTTTATCAGTTCGTTTTTGTTTTACTTATATGCACAAAAAGATATCAGAAGCGATTGGCGTAAGACGATAGTTCTTTATCCTTTGTTTTTGGCGGGAAGTATGGGCTTTGCTGTAAATAACTCACGCGCTGTTTTTGAAGGATTGTTAAATAGAAAAAGTGAATTTGTGAGGACACCTAAATTTAAAGTGGTTTCTTCAAAAGATACGTGGGCAGATAAGAAATATCTAACAAAAAAAATTGATGCATCTGTTTTAATAGAATTAATTATGGCTGTCTATAGTTTCATCGGTATTGTTTCTTCAATTTATTTTTTAGAGATTGCCGCATTACCCTTTCAGTTATTATTTTTTATTGGTTTTTCTTTTGTATCAATAACATCATTAAGACACACCTTTTCTAAAAAAATAGCAAGTGGGTAAATTGGCAAAATCTTTTTTTGAAATATTTAACGATAAAGTTAGTTTGATTTATGAATATGATAAATCAACACCTTTGTTTGTAAGAAATGCTAATACCGAAATAACAAAGAACAATGTTGATAATGCAATCGATATTTTAATAAACGGTATACGTAAATACCCTGATTATCCAACAGCTTATTTTATTTTGGGCAAAGCCTATACTATAAAAGGTGAGTTTAAAGACGCTGAAGAAGCATACAGGAAAGGTTCGGATTTCATTTATTCTGATTCTGCCTTTGACTTTTATATGAAAGAAATTGAAGCTTTGAAAGCAGAGAGATCATTGTTTAAATCAGACAGAGGTTCAGCATTTTTATCAAGTGAAGATAATGAAATTAAAAAAAACGAACCGTCTTTGCTTACAAATGAAAATGTTAAAAATGATAAATTTGAGGTTGACGATATTAAAAAAGATATTGAAGATGTAGCTAACATAGAAAATAAATTTGATGAAAAACTTGATGAACTTGCAAACGAAATAGCATCTGCACATATGCCCGAAATAGATAATTCTAAAATTGATAATGTTTCAACCAGGGAATATATTAATGATGATCCGATGATAGTTTCTGAAACACTTGCAAAAATTTATGAAGCTCAAAGCGAATTTTTAGAAGCAATAAAAGTTTATGAAAAATTAATACTCAAACATCCTGATAAAAAAGAAGAATTTACTAACCGGATCATCGATCTAAAAACCCGTTCAGATAATCAAACAGATTAAATCACTCACACAATTTTCAAATGATTAATTTGAAAAAACTTTCAAAGTTAAATAAAGATTTTTATACGGGGGACGTAAACTTTGTAGCAAAAAATTTACTCGGCAAAATTTTTATACATAATATCGGTAATAAAAAATTATCCGGTATTATTGTTGAAGTTGAAGCTTATGATGGAAGCATTGATAAAGCGGCACATACATTTATAGGTAAGACAAAAAGAAACGAAATAATGTTTGAGCAAGGTGGCTTTTTATACGTATATTTTACTTACGGTGCACACTTTTGCTGTAATATAGTAACAGGTAAAAAAGATGAAGGAACAGCCGTCTTAATAAGGGGTATTGAACCTTTGAATGGAATTGAAATAATGACACAAAACAGGTTCGGATTGTCGGAGTTACCGAAAAACAAAAAAGCTAATCTAACAAATGGACCCGGAAAGATTTGTCAGGCATTTGAAATAAATAAATCCCATTATGGAATTGACCTTACAGGAAATGAAATCTATTTATTAGACAATAAGAAAATAAAGGAAAAAGAAATCGTTACTACTACAAGAATCGGTATAAAAAAATCTATAGATTTACCATGGCGTTATTATTTAAAAGATAATCCATACATTTCAAAAAAATGATTACACCGAAAAATTTATTAATTATTCGTACAGATAGAATTGGAGATTTGGTTTTAACAGCACCTCTCGCTGAAATAGTAAAAAAACATTATCCTGAATGTAAGGTTACATTTCTTATTAGAGATTATACAAAAGATGTTTTATATAATCACCCGTTTATTGATGAACTGATTTTTATAAAAATTAAGAATAAAAAAAATAAAATTTTTTTTTGGGTTAATCAAAAATTAATTAGTGAAAAAAAATTTGATGCTGTTATTGTTGTAAGTCCGAATACAAGAATTGCAGTAATTACATTCTTATCTAAAATTAAAAACCGAATAGGAACCGGCTTTCGCTGGTATTCTTTTTTGTTTAATAAAAAAATTTTTGTTCATAGAAAATTTGCCGACAAACACGAACTTGAATTTAATATTGAGTTATTAAAAGAAATTGGAATAGTTGAAAAAGTAAACAAAGAAAATGTAAATTATTCCTTACAAATAAATATAGATGCTCAAAAAAAGATTGATGAAATATTAAAAAATGAAAATATAAATTTAACCAAACCCTTATATATTATTCACCCTGGTAGCGGTGGTAGTTCTATCAATTTACCTATTGGTAAATATAAAGAGTTGATTGAAAAAATATCTTCAGTTTTAGATGTTGAAATTATTATTACCGGTAATAATAATGAAAAAGTGATTTGCGATGAATTAATCATTAATGAAAAAGTTCATAATTTAGCCGGTAGATTTAGTTTGTCTGAATTAATGGCTTTAATTAATAAATGTGATTTGTTTATCTCAAACTCAACCGGTCCGTTACATATTGCTTCAGCTTTTAACAAGAATGTGATTGGTTTTTATCCCAATTTATTAGCTTGTTCATCTAAAAGATGGGGACCATATAGTTTAAAAAGCAAGGT
>DRJC01000066.1 GCA_011052365.1 Ignavibacteria bacterium | reverse complement strand
TTTTTCCTTTTACCCCTTCTATTCCTTTTTCTTTTAGAATACTTATATAGAACTTTACCTGCCAGATATGAGTGTCTTCCATTTTATCGGATTTTTTCACTTCGTGGATCGTGTTTGTCTTTGAGTCGTAATTATCAAGTACAATATTACCAATGCGGATTTCGTGTTTTTTTCGTTCGTAGGTTGTATCGGAAATAAATTTGCCCATTGCAACAACATCGCTGTTTTGCTCCATAGCAATTTTGTGCGTAAAAAGCCAAAGCTTACGTTCACAAAGAAAATAATATGCTATTTGTGTACCGGTCATATAATTAGTAATTAGTGTTAATTCGTGAAATTCGTGTCTTTTATTGTTCAAGTATTGTATTTGCCCAATTTTCAAAACGGGTGTAATGCTTGAAGAGCTTATCTACATCTTTTTTATAATAAATATCGCCGGAATAAGAAACCAAATTCTTATGATGAATAAGCTGCTCAAAATGATTTAATGCCCTTTTAGTATTTGTCTGATTGGATAAAGAATTCTTAAGCAGCGCCAACACATCATAATGACTATCGCCCGTTACTTTTTTTGCTAAGGTTTTTATAGTAATTGCGTCAGCCAATGCTATAGCAGCATGAATTATAAGAACACCGGCAGCGTTGTAATATCCGAACTCATCAGCAAGTTCCGCCCCTTCGCTGAAACTTTTTGCAACACGGATAAAGTCCTTATATTTATTAATATCAATTTTTTTAGTCGGAAAATTACTTTTCATTCATTAGCCTGTTTATTGAGAGCCCGGATAGTACCTTGCCTTCCGTTAGTAAGTTATTCAATGGAGGTTTCCGCTTTTTCGCTCTGCTTATAAATTCTTTTTTTGTTATGAAAAAGGGAGCTAACAACACACCGAATTCTTTATACAGCTTATCGCTTATTGAACTGATTATTCTATTAATTTCTCTTTTGTTTTTTGAATAAACAATGCAGACGTCTAAATCACTCCGAACGGTTTCTTCCAAACGCGCAGCGCTTCCAAACAGAACAATGCTTTCAGTCAGGTCTTTTAATTGACCGGTAATTATTTTGAATATCTTTTTTTTAAAATTATTCTCTTCCTTGAAAATTAACGTAATAATATTCTTTACAAGATAATTATTACGATTTAAACTAAAGAGGTTTTCCCTGTTGCCAAACTGCTTATTTACTATATGAAGACTTTCTAACTCTCTTAATGCAATTTGTGCGGCACGCAGACTTATTTGCGCCAAGCGGGAGGTTTCTCTGCCGGATATTCCAACAGCAAGTCCATTTAAAACGCGCAGTACTTTAAGACAGCTTTTGTTCGATAACATAGAATTTAAAACATTGTTAATTACCACAATTTCTCCGACTATTTATTTAGTCATATGACTATAATATTAGTCGCTAATATAGTTTGTTTTTTAAAATTAATCAATATAATCTCATACTATTTTATGGACTAATCACAAAGGTTTTTCAGTTTAATTGAATTACTTTGTCATTAATTTCGACTCCTATTTTCTGACGCAGATTGTTCCATACGAATACTTTCGGGACTAATCTGTGTAACTTTTTATCTGAGATGCTTTAATTTTTGAATATATTTTTTTTCGTTGAACTCTTTTCCGTATTTCATAACATCCCAAATGTTTTCCGCTATAACAGAAGCAATTTTATGTATTGCCTCTAAATGAGAATCACCCCGTGCTCTTAATTTATTATAAGTAAATCTAGTCTGCTTTGGATTATTACTGTTTATTTGGTTAACAACTATTGAATCCAAAGATATGTGCATAAACGGATTAACTTCAGTATCAATATCATATTCATAGTCAAAGTCCGTTGAATCCCAATCTTTATAGAATTCTTTGTGCTGTTTCATTAATTCACCGATTACCTGCTCTTCTTCATCCAACAATGAACCGGCATTTATTCTTACCCAAATGTCGTGGTACTGCTCTCTTGTAAAAGCATTAAGTTGATTTATGTTTTCCATTTTATATCCTCATAGACACGAATTTCACAAATTTTCTCTAATTAAAAACCTATAAAATTAATGTTTTGATAATCGCTTATTTTCTACTTATCGTGCAAGTAAAATTTTATAAAATTTGATTTTCATATCCATAATTAACCATCATTTCTTTTAGTCCCTTTTCAGCTTCATCAAGTGCATCAACTGATTCAATTTCTGTAATAAAATATCCTGCAGCCGGCAATGTTACAAATACATCTGCCCCATCAATATTTTCAACAATTAATTTCGCTTTGGGTTTTTCTGATCCTCCGATTAATTTTGCTCTAATTGCAGCCGGTAATTTATTTGCATTCCCACTAACAACCAAAACAAGTGTTTCCATTAAACTAAATGTTCTTGATTGATTTGAAGTAATACGCCAATTAATGAGTGCATTAGCTAGAGAAGGAATTACTTTGTCTCTTAATTCTTTTGGAGCTAACAAACATGGTCCAAAAATATTTTCCGTTTCCATCCATCCATTAGCTTTGAGTTCCTCAACTTGTTCAGGTGTAACTTCCGGCTCAAATAAGTCTGTAGAAACACAAAATAGTCTTCTTAAATCTATAGCAACGTCATAAATAAAAAGTCCGGTAGCTCTTCCTTTATCCTGAATCCATTTTCTATTTAAACTACGAGCCGAACCTTCTAACATTTTTGCAACTTCTTCATCTGTAAGAATATTTCCATTGGTATCTCTGACAAGTATTTTATTTATGTTGGAGGTATTAGTTCTATCGAAACTTAAATTTTCTTTTGCAATTCCGGCTAACAAAGGAT
>DRJC01000065.1 GCA_011052365.1 Ignavibacteria bacterium | reverse complement strand
TTATTTTAATTTTTCAAGTGATTCTTTATTGTATTTTTTTTGAAGAAAACGTTTCATTCGTTTTAAAGGATAATATTCTTTGTTGAAAATGTAGTGAAAAATCATTCCATCTAAAATGGCACCGAATAATTTGGATTCATTAGCGGGATTCTTAATACCTATTTTACGGAATATCTTTTCAAGCAATTTAAATCCCGTATCCAAAAAATCAGCGGTTATTTTATTTACAATTCCTTTTACTCCAGGATGAAGACTAAAATCCATATATAGTCTCCAAAATTTTTCTTCTTTTTCTATCTGTGTAAATATAACATCAATCAATATTTTTATTTTTTGGTAAGGGTCTTTAATTTGTTCAATTGGTTTGAATATCTTGTCTAATTCAGTTAAAAGAGTTTCGTAAACAGCTTCCAACAAGTTTTTTTTACTGCTAAAATAGTTATAAGCCAATCCTTTTGATATCCCTGCTTTTGCAGCAATATCACTTATGGTAGTTCCTTTAAAACCTTTTTCGGCAAATAATTCCAGAGCAGTGTATAGTATTACCTTTTCTGTTTTATCTCTTATTTCTTGAAGTTGTTCTTTTGTTCTTGGCATTTTTAATCGAATAAATGTTCAATTATAATAATATTTTTTTGTTTTGTTATTGTCAAGATAGAAATTTATTTTCTATTGACAATAATATATATTTTAATTATGCTTTGGCTGAACGTTTAGTCATTATAAAAACAGGGAGCAATTATTTTGAAAAGGATATTCTTTCCACTTTTGTTTGTTTTTATGCCGTTTTTATTATTCGGGCAAAATGCATCACAAATTGTACGAAAAGCAAATGATCTTGTGATGGGGAAAACATCAATAAGTTTAAGTAAAATGACAATTATTCGTCCGGGTTGGTCGCGTGAGGTTACAATAAAAATGTGGTCGAAAGGCAACGATTATTATATGATTTTGATTACTGCACCGGCACGGGAAAAAGGACAAGTATTTCTTAAACGAAAAAATGAATTGTGGAACTGGATGCCGTCGATAGGGAGAATGATTAAAATTCCGCCTTCGATGATGATGCAATCCTGGATGGGTTCTGATTTTACAAACGATGATCTGCTTAAAGAGTCATCTATTGTTAATGATTACGTACACAAAATTATAGGTTCGGAAAAAGTGGATGGTTATGATAGTTATAAAATTAAACTAACACCAAAACCGAATGCAGCGGTAGTATGGGGTAAAATTCTTATGTGGGTATCAAAAAAAGGATATTATGAATTGAAAATAGAATTCTATGATGAGACAGGTACTTTAATAAATAAACAATTAGGCAGCGAAATCAAAAAAATGGGTGACAGAACTTTACCTACAAAATTAACTATGATCCCTATGGATAAAAAAGGAAACAAAACAATTCTTAAAATGATAGATGTTGTATTTAACAAACCGATATCCAATGGTTTTTTTTCTAAACGGAATATGAAGAGATTACGCTAAAAGATGAATACTATTTTAAAAATGGCATGGAGAAATATTTGGCGTAATAAAAGGCGTACAATTTTGATGATGGTCTCAATTTTAATTGCCATTGTCCTTTCGCTATTTACACGTTCAATGCAAAAGGGTACTTATGCCAATATGATTGATAATGTCGTAAAGCTTTCAACCGGATATATACAGATACATAAAAAAGGTTATTGGGATAATAAATCGATAAACGAAACCTTTGTAGAAACTACTAAGCTCCGCAATCTTTTATCGAGTGATAAAAATTTAACATTAACTCTCCCGCGCCTTGAATCTTTTGCTCTTGCTTCTTCAGGCAAACATACTAAAGGAGCGGTGATAATCGGCACAGACCCAAAATTAGAAGATAGTTTAAACCATTATTCTAAAAAAATAATTAAAGGAAAATATTTCAAAAGCGGCGACAAAGCGGTTCTTGTTTCAGATAAATTGGCTGAGTTTTTGCAGCTTAGTGTGGGCGATACGTTAGTCCTAATTGGTCAAGGTTATCACGGTATAACGGCAGCCGGTAAATACCCGATTAAAGGAATATTCCATTTTCCAATACCGCAGTTGGATAATCAACTAATAATAATGCCGTTAAAGGAAAGTCAATATTTTTATGCCGCACCAAACCGTATTACTTCTATTTCGTTGATGTTAAATAATCCCGGGAATATGGACAAAACAACAACAATGCTTCGGAAAAAATTAGATGCGAATTATGAAGTAATGCCTTGGCAGGAAATGAACCGTGAAATGCTGCAAGCTATCGAAAGCGATAATGTTAGCGGTATAATTATGCTTGCTATTCTTTATATGGTAATCGGATTCGGTGTTTTTGGAACCGTTATGATGATGACGATGGAAAGGAGGAAAGAATTCGCTGTTATGATTGCCGTGGGAATGGAGAAAATAAAACTTTTGGCAATGGTTGTTTGGGAAACAATTTTTATCGGCGTTTTAGCAATATTAGCCGGACTGTTAATTGCTTATCCTTTGCTCCTTTATTTATTTTACCATCCGATACCTTTAACCGGGGGTCTTGCATCTTATATGATAGCATTTGGGGCTGAACCGGTGCTTCCTTTTTCTCTTAATCCTGATATTTTTATTACTCAAACAATTTCAGTGATTATTATTTCCATTATTGCGGTAATCTATCCGCTTTCGATTCTTTTAAGATTTAATGTTTTAAAAGCTATGAGGAGTTAAATGTAAATTTTATGTTATTTTCAATTGCATGGAAAAATGTTTGGCGGAATAAATTAAGAAGTCTGATTGTAATTCTTTCTATCTCACTCGGCTTATTGGGAGGTCTGTTCTATTTGGCTTTTGCTAACGGAATGGTTCAACATCAAATTAATGCTACCATTAAAACGCAAATTTCTAATATACAATTTCATAATCCAAAATATATGTTGAATAACGAAGTTAAATATACCATAGATTCACCGGCTTCAATTATAAAAAAAATCGAGAAAATAAAAGGCATAAAGGCAATAACTTCGAGAATCAAAAGTACGGCTTTGGCAAGTTCCGCTATTACAGGCGCCGGAATAACTATTAATGGAATTAATCCTGTAAAGGAAAAAAATGTTACCGACCTTTATAAAAAAATAATTAAGGGAACTTATTTAATACCTAATAAAAAATATCAAATTTTTATAGGACAAAAATTAGCCGATAAATTAAAGGTAAAAGTAAAATCGAAAATTGTAATTACCGTATTAGATATATCCGGTAATATTATATCCGGAGCTTTCAGGATCGTTGGAATTTTCAAGACGGAAAGTACGAACTTTGATTTGTACAACGTTTTTGTTTTAAATAATGACTTGAGAAGATTAATCGATTTTCCTACAAAACAAACAACAGAGATTGCTGTTTTGTTAAACAAGAACAATCAGACCGATTATGTTGCAAATAAAATTAAAAAGATTTTTAGCAAAGCAATAAGCGAAAAAAAATTAGACGTAGAAACTTGGATGGAAATTCAGCCTGCATTAAAACTAATTAACGAAATGTTTATTCAATATTCGATGATATTCCTAATAATAATTCTTGTAGCATTGAGTTTCGGTATCATTAATACAATGCTGATGGCAATAATGGAAAGAGTTAGAGAACTTGGAATGCTGATGGCAATTGGCATGAGTAAAGCGAGAATATTTTTGATGATAATGCTTGAAACTATTTTCTTATCAATTACAGGGGGAGCAGCAGGACTTTTTATTAGCTGGATTGCAATAACCATTACTCATAAAACCGGCATTGATCTATCGGTTGTTTCGGAAGGCTTGAACGCACTTGGTTACAGCTCGTTTGTTTATCCAATACTTGGAATCACTTATTATATTTTGATAGGCTCATTAGTAATTGTAACTGCAATAACGGCTTCAATTTTACCTGCAAGAAAAGCTCTTAAATTAAATCCGGCTGAAGCTGTCCGGCAAAATGTATAATTGTGATACTAAATTTTTTTGGAGATGAAACTGAACTTACACCTTGTAGATAGCATATATAATCTCTTGGCGATTTTGCGAAGGTAAGGAAAAATAACTGAAAAAAGAAAATTTTTATAATAGAACAATCGATAAAATTATGAGTATAATTACAACAAAAAACCTGACTAAAATTTATAATGAATCAATAGTACCGGTTAACGCAATAAATGATATTTCTTTATCATTTGAAAGAGGTGAATTTACAGCTATAGTTGGTCCTTCGGGATGCGGTAAAACAACATTGCTTAATTTATTAGGGGGACTCGATAAACCTACAAGCGGGGAAGTCTTTATTGACGGAATTAATCTAACTAAATTTTCTTCAAATAAAATAATTAATTTCCGGTTAAAAAATATTGGTTTTGTTTTCCAGGCATATAACCTTATCCCCGTGCTTACAGCCAAGGAAAATGTTGAGTTCATTATGGAG
>DRJC01000064.1 GCA_011052365.1 Ignavibacteria bacterium | reverse complement strand
AATTTGTAATAAATCAGGTTATAATGCAAATGGAAATGTAAAAAAAATAGAGACGCAGATTTAACAGCTCAAGCACTTGTTTTATACTTTTTAAAATGATTTATAATAAAAATATTGTAATTAAGATATCGGTTTTTATGTGAGTTGTTTTAAGATTGTTTCTGTCTTCGTCCCAATTTATCAGGACGAAGATTGAGTGGAGGTGGCGGGAATCGAACCCGCGTCCGAAGTTAAGATCCAATAAACGTCTACACACATAGTCTATTTTTATTTTAGCTTAAAGCTACCAAACAGACAAGGGTCACTTTAAGCCTGCTCATTAACCGCCAAAGGCGGATTCGCTTTATCTACAAGAGCGGTAGATTAGGCTATCGTACTTAAACGACGTTCATCTAATTCCCAGTACGAAAAAAATTAGTGAACGGCTGTTAAATTAAATTAAGCAGCTAAGGCGTAATTATATTCGCCAGTTATTGTTTTTTTCCGGTTGTTTAACGTGTACTCCGGAGGAACACGATGCGCAGTTCATTGCCTCTTCAACCCCGTCGAAGCCAAAGTCACCCCCAAATATTAATTATGAATAAGAATGTTGAATTTATCATTCAAAATTTATAATTCATAATTGTTTTAGGGTTTCCATTTTATGTCGGGTATGCCGGCAATTTTATTTTCGTAACGTGAAAGAACAAAGAATAAATCGGATAACCTGTTTACGTAAACAATAATTTCTTTGTTTACTTTTTCCGAATTACTCAACTTAACAATTTCCCTTTCGGCTCTTCTGCAAATAGATCTGCAAACATGCAAAATTGAAGCACTTTTAGAACCTCCGGGTAAAATAAACGATTTTAATTCATCTAATTCCGTTTCATATTTATCAATGGATTCTTCTGCAAACTTGTGAAATTTTTCATCAACTCTCAATATATTCAACTTTCTATTTTTTTCAGTTTCGGGTGTCGCTAAATCAGCACCAAGACTGAATAAATGATTTTGGATTTTTTGAAGAACCTTTTTCACTCCACCGTCAACTGTTTCAACCATCGCCATTCCTATAAACGAATTCAACTCGTCAATGGTTCCATAAGCTTTTAATCTTTGAGCAGATTTTTGAACTCTTTCACCGCCAAACAGTGAAGTTTTTCCTGTGTCGCCCGTTTTAGTATAAATTTTCATTTCTTTATCGGCAGATTTGTAATTAAAACATTTAATGATTGTCCACCATTAAGTTTAGCAGATAATTGTGTTTCATTTTCAACATATGCTTTTTTTACAAAAGCCAACCCAAAAGTTTTTTTATTATTCTCACAATAACTTAACGATGTAATTTCTCCTGCTTCATTATTATCTTTATCATAAAGTAACAATGGCAGTTCAACATTAATTTCAGAATCTATTACTACGCTTTTTAAATGCCTTTGAACTTTTTGATCTGCATCCAGCCGGGCTATTATTTCTTGTCCTATGTAACAACCTTTATTAAAATCAACCAAATTAATTAGTCCCAATTCGTGTGGATTATATTTGTCGTTTAATTCTTCAGGAGCTGAAGGATACCCCTTTTCAATTCTGTATAAATTATACGCATCTTCACCAACGAGATTAAAATTATACGGTCCTTTGTTTTCAACTATATACTTTACTAATTTTTTCCCTGTTTCTTGATCTGAAACAAGCCAATATTTTATTTCACCGTTCAATTCAAATAGTTTTAATACAAAAAACATCATCCCTTCCGTATCAACCACTTTTAATTGATTACCTTCCATCTCACTTATTCCATTTCCGGTTAGTAATGTAATAAAAGAATTTGCTTGAGGACCAATTAATTCTAAAAGTGAATATTTGTTTTGTGTATCATTTATTATAACATCGTCGGCAATTATATAACGGGATATCCAGCTATAGATTTTATCTTTATTTTCTTTATTGCATATTAAAAGATTATAATCTTCAAAATTCACAACTGTGGTTAGATCAATAATTCTTCCCTTTTCGGTCGTAAAAAATGTTCTTTGTAACTGTCCTTTTTGTAAATTTTTTAGGGAATTGGTAGCAATTCTATTCAAAAAATCTAAAGTGTCTTTTCCTTTTAATTCAAATATAGATTTACTTGATAAATAGCGAAGTGCAACACCGTTAAAAAGAGAGTTTAATTCTTCACCAACAGAGGTAAAATTTTTAATTGATTGGGTTCCATTAATATCAGCACCTAATTCTTTTAAAAATTCAAATGTTTTTAATTCAATATTTTCAGTAGCTTCCGTCATTTAATTACCTAAATCCCTTAAAATAAAAAGATAAAAAATTGTTGTGCTAAATTTAATAAAATGAAAGATATAATGATGTTATAAAAAAACGGAAGAAAAATTTCAATTAATTTTACTTCCGTTTAAATATACAATAAAGATTTTACAATGTTAATAAGGTCTTCTTAAACTATGGTCTCTTTTACTTATATACGAAGTATCTTTCTCGCTCCAATAAAATGGGATTGAATCCAACACAGCTAATCTACCACCGGTGTTATAATAAATATATTTGTAATAATCGGGATACTTATCATTATTTATGTTTGCCATCGTCCTTTGAAAATCAATTCCCTTATAAGTCATTAACAAATGGGGTTTTGACCTAATACCGTCTATAAAGAAATAATTATAATCGATATGTCCACTACCTCTGGCATAATAGAAATCAATTTTCATATATTGTGTGCCTTTATAAGCCCATCTTTCAAGCTTCATATCTTTCAGTCCCCCGTGTGAAGGTATTGGAGCTTCCCAAATAACTTGGAACTGATTACCGGTATATTCAAATAAAGTAAGATAAAAGAAAGCAACCCCTAATTTAGTACTATCAAGGTCAATAAAACTTTGGTTATAGCCAACAATATTATCCGGCTCAATTAATCTATCACCGGGTTTTGATTTTGCAATTATACCGAAAATAAAATTACCACCCTTATTATAATAAATAACTGCCGGTCTTGGAATATTGTAAGTAAAGGTCTTATCAAAATCTACAAGGTAAGTCCCGGAAGCATAATGGTCTAAAATAAATTCTTTTAAAGCTAAAGTATCATAAGGTGTGTTTGATGTTGACAGACTTTTCTGAACATCAAGATTGTATTGTTGAATGTCGGCATCTTTTGATGGAGTATAAGCTACTCTTTCTCCAGGTGCAAATTGATTTGTTTCAACAGGCTTTTTCTCCTCTTCCCCGCACGATGACAAAAACACTATTAAACTTAAAAACAAAAAGGTTGCAAAAATCTTTTTCATCTTATTTTTTTCCTAAAATAAATAGACAAATATCTAACTATTTAGAATAACAATTTTTATGCCGATGTAATTTATAATTTAATTAAACTAAATCAGTATAAAATACTAATAAATTAGATAGTTAAAATTGATAAAATATCATTTTGATATAAATTGTTTAATAATAAGAATTATTAATAATATTTTATTTAGCAAATTCTTCAAAGAAATATGCCGAACTTTTTATGCCTAATTGAAAATGATCAAGATTTAAATGCTCATTTGGTGAATGCAGATTTTCAGTATTAAGTCCCAATCCCATAAGAACCACAGGCGCATTTAATTCTTTTGCAAAAACAGGAACGATAGGTACCGAACCACCTTCACGCATATAAACTATCTTTTTACCGAATGCTTTTTCCATTGCTTTGCTTGCAGCAATAGTTGATTTATCCTCTAATGGAGTCAAGGCAGGATATGCTCCGTGTAAATCAGCGACTTTTACTTTAACTGATTTTGGTGCAATTGATTTAATGTATTTGGTAAAAGCTTTAGCAATTTTTTTGGGGTCTTGATTGGGCACTAATCTCATACTAATTTTAGCCTTAGCTTTTGAGGGAAGTACTGTTTTTGCTCCTTCATCTGTAAAACCACCAATAATACCGTTGCAGTCTAAAGTAGGTCTTACCCAAAGTCTTTCAAGTGTAGAATATCCTTTTTCGCCTTTTAATTCAGCAACACCAATTTCTTTAGCAAATTTCTTATCTGAAAATTTCAGCTTTTTGAAATTCTCTCTTTCTTTCTTCGACAATTTAATAACATCGTCATAAAAAGTAGGAATTGTTATCTTTCCATTTTTATCCATCAATTTATTTATCATTTCGGCTAAAACATTTATGGGATTAGCAACCGCCCCACCAAAACTACCCGAATGTAAATCTTTTTTAGGACCGGTAACTTCAACTTCCATATACGCAAGACCTCTCAGTCCGTATGTTAATGTTGGTATTCCGACATCATATAAAGCCGTATCGGATATTAAAACGGCATCACATTTTAAAAGCTTTTTGTTTTCATTTATAAATTGCTCTAAGCTTGAACTACCGACTTCTTCTTCGCCTTCAATTATAAATTTTACATTGAGGGGTAATTTACCGGTTGTTTTTAGAAAAGCTTCCACACTTTTAATATGCATATAAGCCTGACCTTTATCATCCGTTGCCCCACGCGCAAATATTTTATTGCTTCTTATTGTAGGTTCAAAAGGAGGACTGTCCCAAAGCTCAATTGGGTCTACAGGCTGAACATCATAATGTCCGTAAATTAAAACGGTCGGCTTTCCTTTTGCTTTCAGCCACTCTCCGTAAACAAGGGGAGATCCTTTTGTTTTAATCACTTTTACTTTACTAAGTCCGGCATCGGTTAATTTAGTTTTAACAAATTGTGCACATTTGTTAATTTCATTTTTATAATTTATATCTGTGCTAATACTTGGAATTTTTAAAAATTCTTTAAGTTCATTAATATAGTTATTCTTATTTTTATCAATATATTCAGTAATTTGTTTCAATGTAAGACCTCCGGATGGTTAGAATATTATCCAATTACAAAAAAGTTTGTGATAATAATTTGTTTCTTTTTGGTGAAAAAATATATTTTCTATTGCAAAACATAATAAATTTAAAATAGATATTTCTACCGATTAAAAAATTTTTAAAATTCTTTTTATTCATCTTTAGTATATTATTTACATGATTTTAGATAAATACATACTTAAAAATCATCTAATCCCTTTTATATACGCTTCATTGTCTCTAATGGGTATTTTTCTGCTTCAATTTTTAATGAAATTTGCCGACCGGTTAGTTGGGAAAGGGTTAGGCTTTTGGATAATTACAAAGTTAATAGTATACAATCTTGCTTGGATGGTTGTTTTAGTAATACCTATGGCTACTCTTATTGCAACGCTTATGGCTTACGGTAACATGTCCCAAAATGATGAGATAACAATAATAAAATCTTCGGGCGTCAGTTTATATAGAATGATGGCTGCTCCTTTGCTTGCAAGTGTTGTTTTAACTTATTTGCTTTTTTTGTTTAATAATGATGTTTTACCTGATGCAAACCATAAAGCTAAAGTATTAATGCAGGATATATCCAGGCAAAAACCAACACTTTCATTAACACCCGGTGTTTTCTCTCAGGAAATAACTAATTTTTCAATATTGGCGAGGGGTGTTAATCCTAAAACAAATATGTTATCAGATCTAACTATTTATAATTATTCAAATCCTAACAAAATTGATATTGTTACTGCACATAAAGGCAAATTGTTTTTCTCAAAAGATCAAACAAAATTGATAATGGACTTAAAAGACGGTGAGATTCACCAATCTGATATTGCAGATAAAAATCTTTACAGGAAACTTCTTTTTAAAAAACACAGAATAATTATGAGCGCCGAGCAATTCTCTTTCCAACAGTCCGGTCCCGGTGTACCGCGTGGTGACAGAGAACTAAGTATTTCTGCAATGTCATATATTATCGATAGTTTAAAACAGATAAAACAAAACAGTATAAATTCACTAAACAAGCAGGTAGAAAAATATTTCTTTATTAGTCCAAGTTTTAATAAATATGCAGTTTCTAATAAAGGTAAGAAAGGTGCTGTTTTTGCAAAAGCTATTGAAAAAGTAACTATCGCCAAGAACGTCATTCTTTCAAATTATAACAGGATGGCTTTTTTACAGGATAGAATAAACGGATATTGGGTGGAAATTTACAAAAAGTATGCTTTGCCTTTTGCAATCATTGTATTTGTAATAATCGGAGTTCCTATAGGTGTTAAGGTAAAGAAGGGTGGATTTGGAGTTGCTGCAAGTATTAGTCTGTTTTTCTTTTTAATTTATTGGGCATTTTTAATCGGGGGCGAAAAACTTGGTAACCGTAATATGCTTTCACCGTTCCTTGGAATGTGGGCAGCAAACATTTTGCTTACCTTTATCGGTATAATCTTAATTATAAAAACAGTAAAAGAAACCAACATAATACAACTAACAAAACTTAGTAAGTTTATACCCCAGAAATTAAAATTTCTATCACCCGGAACAAATGAAAATATTAGATAAATATTTCATCAAAAGTTTTCTTGCAACAATAGTTTTTGCCTTAATCGCATTTACTTTAGTATTTTTAATTATCGACATTATGGAAAATCTCGATGATTTTATCGACCAAAATGTTGCCGGTTATATAATAGCATATTATTACATAGTTTTTACTCCTGATATTATAAAGTTAATGATACCGGTTGCAGTGTTATTTTCTGCATTATTTACCGTAGGTAAAGCCTCCAACCAAAGTGAACTAACTGCGATCAAAGCAAGCGGGGTAAGTGTTTACAGATTTATGTCTCCCTTTATTTACACTGCTCTTTTAATCAGTTTTATTACAATATTTTTTTCAGGTTATGTTGTTCCGATGGCTAATAAAACCAAATTAAATATTAAAAGAGAATATTTACGTGAAGGTTTTACAAATACAGCAAGTAATATATTTTTTCAAGACGCACAAACACGCTTGGTTAGCATTTCCTTTTTTGATGAACGGAAGGATGTTGCACATAGGGTCAGCATACAAAATTTTGATATCAATGACCCAACAAAAATGATTTCAAGAATTGATACACCTACAATGGCTTACGATTCTGTAAACCATTATTGGAAAGCTTTAAATGGTACTGAACGGACATTTACTGAGTTTAAAGTAAAAGTAATTTATTTTAAGGATAAGATTTTACGAAACCTTAAATTTACTCCTGATGAATTAATTGAAAAGCAGCAGAAGCCGGAAGAAATGAATCTAAGTGAACTTAAAAAATTGATTCACACGCAAGAAACGGTGGGCACTGATCCTACGAGGACACAAATTGAATATTACTCAAGATTTTCATTTTCTATGGCAAGTCTAATTGTTGTGCTTTTTGGATTAACTATTTCTGCAAACAAAAGAGGCGGAAGTCTTGGTTCTCAAATAGGGATAAATATTTTAGCAACATTTATTTATTTGGTTTTTATGAAGGTAAGTACCGCATTCGGAAAAAATGGTGCCCTTAACCCAATGTTAACAGCATGGTTGGCTAATATTTTATTTCTTCTTGCCGCCTTAATTAATATTCCAAGATTAAAACAATAGAAAAATTCTGTGAAGGATATTACATATAAACTTTGTGTGCTATTGTAAATAAATGTTAAATCCATTCCCACTAAAAGCCGTGGCGTTTAGCTCTTCGGCTTTTTTATTTATTTATCTTTTTTTTTATTAGATTAAATAAAAACTTTTTTATAATGAGTGCACTACAAACTAACAGAAGAAATAAATTATCTAAAAAATTT
>DRJC01000063.1 GCA_011052365.1 Ignavibacteria bacterium | reverse complement strand
TTACCCAGTCCTTTTTCACCCTTGATCATCAGTCTTATCCCACTTCCAAAACTTGAAGTTAATAAGATTTCATCTAGCTTATTATAAATCTCAGTTTTCACGAAATTTTTTCCGCCAAAGATCTTCATCATATTTATATAGTTAACCTTTAGTTATCCTTTGTTAATAAACAAAAAATATATTAGAAATTGTCCAATTATTTCTCAATTTCTCAATTTCTTTTTCTAAAGTACTAAATTTTTCTTTTACTTCCTTGCCCTTTTAAAAAGCAAGCAAATTATGGTTTTAAATGTGTGATTTTTCACCACCTTTTCTAAAGGCTTCTCTTGTCCCTTTCAAATTTCAGAATTTATTTTGCTGATTTACTAGTGAAAAAAAACCTTTACGATGAAGCTCTTTCTGAGTATAAAAAGATAAACGAATTGAAATTAGATAAGAAGGAAAAATCACACGTTAAAGAGCAGATGACATTTCTAAAAAAGAAATTGTTGAAGTAGATAATATTTTTGCCGCTAATTCGCGAATTAGCGGCAAAAATATTTTAACTAAAACAGGCACATTCAAAAAACACATCCAAATAATTACTGCAATTTATTCTTTGTTACTTTTAAATTTTAGGTGTATTGGAAAAAGCAAATCAAAATTATTTAAAAAATCCCTTCTTGCTTATTCAATTATTTAGTACTATTTTTAATATTCTAATTCGCCCGTTTACGGGCGATTTTTGTTTGTATGAATTTTAATGATAAAAATATAATACGTCAAATTGCCGAATCTGCGGCTGAAAATAAAGGCTTCTTCTTGATTGATCTTATCCTAAGAGGAACGCCCAGAAAGAGAGTGATAGAAATATTTGTTGACGGAAAAGAAAATGTTTCTGCCAAAATTTGTGCTGCTGTAAGTAGAGATATTAGCAGTAAATTAGACGAGTTATTAAAAGAGAGTGATGACTACAAGTTGGTTGTATCTTCACCCGGAACCGATACACCGTTAAAGTATTTAGATCAATATCACAAACATATTGGCAGAAAATTAGAAATTGTTGTTAATGATAACGGCGATAAAAATAAGTTAACGGCAAAATTAGTTAAGATTATAGATAACGATTTATTTTTTGAATCAAATAATTCCGAACAAAAAATAAATTTCAATAAAATAATAAAAGCAAAAGTATTAATAAGTTTTTCTTAATGGAGAAATGATAAATGAACTCAGGTATAGTTGAATCATTTGCTCAAATGGTTAGAGCAAAGGGAATGGATAAGGATGTTCTGGAAGGTATCATAGAAGATATTTTCGGATTGTTGGTTAAAAAGAAATACGGCGAAGAAGCGGTTTATGATGTTGTTGTAAATATGGACAGAGGCGATATAGAGATTTATCTTGAGCGAGAAATAGTTGAAGAAGTAGAAGACCCCAACAGACAGATTTCAATAGATGAAGTAAATAAAAAAGGAAACACTGAAGATTTGGAAGTGGGTGATGATTATGTTGAAACATTAGACCTTGCGTCTTTTGGCAGAAGACTGATTACTTTAGCTAAACAAAATTTAAACCAACGTATTCGTGAAATAGAAAAAGATGTTATATATAATGAATACTCAGAGATTGTCGGTGAAATAGTTGTCGGGGATATTTATCAAACCAGGAAGAACGATATCCTTGTTAATCATAATAAAAGAGAACTACTTCTTCCGCGCTCCGAACAAATCCCTTTTGAGCGTTACAGGAAAGGCGATACAATAAGAGCAATTATAAAAGAAGTTAAAAAAACACCAAGCGGTCCGCTTATTATTATTTCACGTTCCGACAATATGTTTTTACGAAGACTTTTTGAGATTGAAATACCTGAAATTTATGACGGTATAATCGATATTAAAGGTATTGCAAGAGAACCGGGAGAAAGAGCAAAAGTAGCAGTTGAATCACACGATGACAGGATTGATGCAGTGGGTGCTTGTGTTGGTATGAAAGGTGTCCGTATTCATGCAATTGTAAGAGAATTAAATAATGAAAATATAGATGTAATAAATTATTCCGATGATCCTATCATTCTAATCCAACGAGCTTTAGCACCGGCTAAATTAAAACAAATTGAATTGGACGAAGACGAAAGGAAAGCTGTAGTAACTGCCGATAACGATCAAGTCTCATTAATTGTGGGAAGAAACGGAGTTAACATTCGTTTGGCAATTAAACTTACGGAATACGAAATAGATATATTAAGAGAAGAAACACCGTTAGAAGAATATGAAGAAGATATAGAGCTTATTGATATTAAAGAAGAATTAGGCGAAGAGACATATACCCTCTTAATTAATAACCGCTTTGATACGGCGTTAGAAGTTTTAAAAGCAGGCAAAGAAAAATTAAGTGAAATTGAAGAACTGACTGAAGAAAAAATTGACGAGATAATAGAATTAATAAAATCTCAATATGAATAAAACAATTATTAGTAAAACAAAAAAAAATGGCTGAGACAAAACCGAAAAAAATAAAAATATTCAAATTCGCATCAGAGAACAACCTCTCAGCTAAAGAGTTGGTAGAATTTCTTAGTAAGAAAGGACATAAGGTAAAATCTATAATGTCCCCTCTTAGTGAAGAAATGATAGAGGATATTTCCGCTCATTACAAAAAAGATATTGATAAAGCACTAAAGCATTATAAAAAAATTGCTGAAATCAAAAAGAAAAAATCTGATAAAGAAGAGAAAGACGCATCAACAGTTACTATAGAACCTGAAGTTAAGGAAGAAGTTGAAGAAGACACCCTCGAAGAAACAGAGGAAGTAAAATTAGAAGTAGAAAAAGAAGAAGAAGAGAAAAAAGAAGAGACTGTAACTGAAGAAAAAGAAGAACCCGAAGTTGAAAAATCGGAAGAAGAAGATAAATTTAGAACTCCTGTCGAAACAGAAATAGCCAATAGAAAGGGGCTAAAAGTAATCGGCAAAATGGACCTGGAAGATAAAAAGACAGAGAAAAAAACCACAAAAAAAGAAGACGAAGATTCAGATGCTGCATCAACTAAAGCGAAAAAGAAGAAAAGAATAAAAGGCAGAAAAAAGAAACAACAAGATGTTAAAGTAGAAATACCGGTTAAAAAGAAAAAGAGAATAAAGAAATTTGAGATTAATGAAAAAGATGTAAAAGCAGCAATTAGAAAAACCATGATGAGCATAGATGACAACACATCGACTGCTTCGAGAGCAAGTTACAGAAAGAAGAAAAGAAAAGAACGGGAAGAAGAAGAAGAAAAAATACAAGAACAAAAATCTTTAGAAGCCAAAAAAATTAGGGTTAATGAGTTCAGTGCGGTAAATGAGTTGGCTAATTTAATGGAAATACCTGTCGGCGATGTTATTGCAAAATGCATGGAATTAGGTATAATGGTTTCAATAAATCAAAGACTTGATGTTGAAACTATTACACTGGTAGCAGATGAATTTGATTTTGAAGTTGAATTTGTTGAAGAGTTTACATCCGACTTACTTGCCGATACACCTGATGACCCGGATACACTTGAACCAAGACCACCCGTTGTGACTATAATGGGACACGTTGACCACGGAAAAACATCTTTGCTTGATTATATAAGAAAAGAAAATGTTGTAGAAGGAGAGTCCGGAGGAATTACACAACACATAGGTGCATATAGAGTTGATGCCGGTAACGAAAAACAAATTGCTTTCTTAGATACCCCCGGGCACGAAGCCTTTACTGCAATGAGAGCAAGGGGTGCACAGGCAACCGATATTGTAGTGCTCATAATTGCAGCAGATGATGCTGTTATGCCTCAGACAGTTGAAGCAATTAATCATGCACAAGCTGCAAATGTTCCTATTGTTATAGCTATCAATAAAATTGATAAACCAGGTGCAAATCCTGAAAAGATAAAACAACAATTAGCAGATAGAAATATTCTTGTTGAAGCCTGGGGAGGTAAATATCAGTGTGTTGAAATATCGGCAAAGACCGGGTTAAACATAGATAATCTTTTGGAAACAATATTGCTTGAAGCGGAGCTATTGGAATTAAAAGCTAATTACAACAGGTCTGCACGCGGTATTGTTGTTGAAGCACAATTAGATAAAGGCAGGGGAGTTACCGGAACAATTCTAGTAGAAAAAGGAACATTAAAAATTGGTAACCCTTTTGTTGCCGGTATTTATCAGGGTAAAGTAAGAGCAATGTTTGATGAAAAAGGAAATAAGATTTTTAAAGCTACTCCTTCTACCCCTGTGTTGGTGCTTGGTTTTGAAGGAACACCACAGGCTGGTGATACTTTTATAGTTGTTGACTCTGAAAGACAAGCAAGAGAAATTGGATTAAAAAGGCAACAGCTTAAAAGAGAACAGGATCAGAAACAAGTTCATCATATTACTTTGGATGAAATTGCAAAACAAATTAGTATCGGAGGAGTAAAAGAACTTCCGTTGATTGTTAAAGGTGATGTAGATGGTTCGGTAGAAGCTCTTTCCGATTCATTAATGAAATTATCTACCGAAGAAGTTAAAGTTAGAGTTATTCATAAAGGAGTTGGCGGAATATCTGAGGGCGATGTTCTGCTTGCTTCTGCTTCTCATGCTATTATTGTTGGCTTTCACGTTAGACCAAATTTAAATGCCCGAAAATTAGCAGAAAAAGAAAAAGTGGATATTAGGTTATACAGCGTTATTTATGATACAATAAATGAAGTAAAGTCAGCCCTTGAGGGTTTGCTTTCTCCAATAATTTCAGAAGAAGTTACTGCAACTGTTGAAGTGAGAGATATTTTTAAAGTACCAAAAGTCGGTACTGTAGCAGGCTGTTATGTATTGGAAGGTAAAGTTACGCGTAATAATAAAGTAAGATTAATAAGAGACGGTATTGTTATTCATCAAGGTGAAATAAATGCCTTGAGGAGATTTAAAGATGATGTAAAAGAAGTTGATGCAGGTTACGAATGTGGGATAAGTATTAATAATTATAACGATTTGAAAGTCAGTGATATTATTGAAGCGTATAAAATGGTAGAGACAAAAAAGAAATTGGATTGATGGAAGCACAAGTACTTCTTTCATATCTATAAATAATTATGTCAACACACAGAGTAGATAGAGTAGAAAAATTATTTAAAGAAGAATTAAGCAATATTTTTCTTTTCAAATTGCAAGAACTTTCTGTTGGGTTTTTAACAATTACAAAAGTTATTGTTAGTCCCGATCTCAAAAATGCAAAAGTATTTATTTCTGTTTTTGAAAAAGAGAAAAGAACATTTGTTTTGAATAAATTAAACAACAACGTTAAAAAAATTAGAACCGAATTAGCTCATAAAATTAGTCTAAAATTTTGTCCCGCACTTATATTTTATATTGATGACACACAAGATTATGTTGAAAAGATAGACGGGTTGATAAAGAAGATTCACGAAAATGATAACGAAATTAACTCCACCAAAGACTGATATAGATTTCCATAACGGTCAAGCAATTCTTATAGATAAACCTATCGGCTGGACATCCTTCAAAGTTGTTTATCAAATCAGAAAAACAGTAAATGTAAAAAAAGTGGGGCACGCAGGTACGCTTGACCCAAGAGCCACCGGACTTTTAATAATCTGCACAGGCAAAATGACAAAAAGCATTTCCGGGTTTCAGGATTTACCAAAAATATATTCGGGAATAATAACACTCGGTAAAAAATCAGAATCTATGGATTTGGAAACAGAACCTTTTGAAGAAAAGCCGGTTGAAAATATAAATGAAGAAAAAATACTTGAAGTAAGAGATAAATTCTTGGGTGAAATTGAGCAGATTCCCCCGATGTACTCGGCTGTAAAGGTAAAAGGAAAACGGCTCTATAAATATGCACGGGAAGGAAAAACAATTGAACGTGAACCCAGAAAAGTGATTATATCAAAATTTGAAATTAGAAAAATAGAACTCCCTGATATACATTTTGAAATAACCTGCTCAAAAGGGACGTATATCAGAGTAATTGCTAATGATTTTGGAGACAAGCTCGGCTGCGGCGGTTTGCTTAGCAAATTACGCAGAGAACAAATAGGCGAATATAAGGTTGAACAGGCGTTGACCATAGAGGAGTTTGAAAAAAAATATGTTTGCAACTAATTATTATAAAAAGAGTTATAATCTGGCTCGTCTCTATTTTTTAGACGGTAAAACAACTCTGTTTAATTTTATTTCAAGTTTAAAAAACGTATATTTAAAAGATATTCTCTAAATGATTTGTATACATGGAAATATTTTACGATTTAGAAAAAATTGAAAGGGATGAAAAAACCGTTATTACGCTTGGGACTTTTGACGGGATTCACTTGGGGCATAGAAAAATACTTGAAATTTTGGTGCAAAAATCGACTGTATTAGGCGGAAGAAATATGTTGGTAACTTACCAACCGCATCCGCGCAGTGTTATAGTGAAGGACAAAAAAGTGCGTCTGTTAAGCACACTGGATGAAAAAATCCCGATTTTGGAATCGGTAGGTGTTCAGAATTTATTGGTGATAAATTTTACAATGGAATTCTCACAAAAAACTTCTTATGAGTTTGTTAAAGAATATCTTGTTGATAAAATAGGTGTAAACGAGATCGTAATCGGTTATAATCATCACTTTGGTAAGGGACGTGACGGTAACGAAAGTGCATTAAAAAAAATGGGTGAAGAGTTCGGCTTTAAAGTATCGCCCGTTGAAGCAGTTTGTATCGATAACATTACCGTAAGCAGCACAAAAATTAGGAACGCACTTTCTGAGGGAAATATCGGCTTGGCAAATAAACTGCTGGCAAGAAGATATTCATTCAGCGGTGTGGTTGTGCAGGGAGATAAAAGAGGAAGGGACTTGGGCTTTCCGACAGCAAACATCGAAAATTTTGGTGAGAATAAATTTTTACCTAAGATCGGTATTTATCTGGTTGAAATTTTGGTCGAAGATAAAAATTATTTCGGTTTAATGAGCATAGGCAAGAGACCTACATTTTATGAATCCGGAGATGTAACAACCGAAGTATATATTATGGATTTCTCAAAAGAGATTTACGGGCAAAAAGTTACCGTAAATATAATTGAAAGAATAAGGGACGAAGAAAAATTCTCTTCTGTTGATGAGCTAATTGCACAAATGAAAAAAGACGAAGAGAAAGGATTAGAAATTATAAATAAAATAAATTAAATTAATAAACACCGGTTTGTACTGCATAATGCATAAAATTCTGGTGTTATATTGTACAATTAAGTAAAGGAAAAAACAAAATGACACACGAAGAAAAACTTGAGATAATCAAGAAACACGGAACTAATGAAAAAGACTCCGGGAGAACCGAAGTGCAGATTGCACTTATTACAAAAAGATTAAATGATCTTACTTCTCACTTTGAAGCACATAAAAAAGATCATCATTCAAGAAGAGGGCTTTTAATGATGGTTGGTAAAAGAAGAAGATTATTGGACTATCTAAAAAGAAAAGATATCGAAAGATATAGAACGATTATTAAAGAATTAAATATTAGAAAGTAAAGGAAAAATAAATGTTTATAACAAAAGAAACAGAAATAGGCGGAAAGAAATTATCAATAGAAACAGGTCGTTTTGCAAAACAAGCTGACGGTTCTGTAATGGTGAGATACGGAGACACGATGGTTTTGGTTACCGCCGTTGCCGCTGATGAACCGAGAGAAGGGCTTGATTATTTTCCCCTTCAAGTTGAATACAGAGAAAAAACATCTGCTGCGGGTAAATTTCCCGGCGGCTTTATTAAAAGAGAGGGAAGACCTTCTGAAAAAGAAATACTTAGCGCAAGACTTATCGACAGACCCATCAGACCGATGTTCCCGAAAAGTTTTGTAAACGAAACTCAGATTGTCGTGTTTGTTTTATCACACGACGGAGAAAACGACGCTGATGTTTTGGGTGCTGTAGGCGCTTCTGCGGCTCTCAGTATATCAAATATTCCGTTTAACACTCCCATTGCCGAAGTAAGAGTCGGCAGGGTAAACGGTGAGTTTATTGTTAATCC
>DRJC01000062.1 GCA_011052365.1 Ignavibacteria bacterium | reverse complement strand
GGATTATCTTTATCATATAATTCTAAAAAGTTTGTCATATAATTAAACAATTCTGTATCAATAGTTAAACTTGAACCACTGTATTGGTTTTATTCGTTTCAACCGGTTTTAAATGATTACCAGTTGAAATTATTGTTTTAATTTTACCCTCAACTACAATGGGTCTTTTTAATGTATCAAGTACAGGGCAATTTTTTTCAACAACCTCAATCAGTTTCCTAATCTCAGAATCTTTTGCATTGCTTGTGATAGTAGTTTTATATGATACCTTTTGCAAGCCCGGATTTACATCTGAATCCAAACCAAAAAATCCTTTTAAATCCAGGGTACCAATAACATCAACTTTTACGGAATCAACAGGAATTCCAAGAACAGCTGAATAAGCACTATAAATAATTTCCTGGCAAGTTCCGAGAGCTGCCAGTACTAATTCTACAGGATTGGGAGCGGTATTATCTCCTCCAAGCGATTCCGGTTCATCAATATCAATTCCAAACCGGCGGATTTTTGCTTTGCATTTAACTCCATCAATCAATTCAGTCTGAGTATCAAATGTAACTATAGAATTTTTTTCTCCTTGTTGAATTTCTTCTATTCGTTTCAATATTGTTTGTTTTAATTTTTCCTTGTTCATTATTTTCCTCAATGTTTTTTTAATATTTAAATATTTACAACTGAGCCTTTTATAGCTATGTCAAAATCTTCTATTATGTCGTCTATATGTTCCAGTCCGACAGATACCCTGATTTGTTCAGGTAATACACCTGACTTAAGTTGTTCTTCATCATTTAACTGCTGATGAGTAGTTGACGACGGGTGAATAACAAGAGTTTTTGCATCGCCTACATTTGCCAGCAAACTGGAGAGCTGAACGTTATTTATAAATAACTTACCTGCTTCAGTTCCACCTTTTATTCCAAATGAAAGTATTGATCCAAACAATCCTTTCTTTAAATATTTTTTGGCAGTTTCGTGGTAAGGATGATTTTCCAGCCCTGGATACCACACCCATTCAACTGCGGGATTTTTTTCAAGCCACTTAGCAAGTGCTAATCCATTTTGCGAATGTCTTTCTACTCTTAATGAAAGGGTCTCAAGTCCCTGCAGAAATAAAAATGAATTAAATGGGCTTAAAGCGGGTCCAAGATCACGCAATCCTTCAACACGTGCACGGATTATAAATGCAATATTTCCAAACTCCGAGCCTTTTCCGAATACTTCGTTAAAATTTAATCCGTGGTAACCTGGTGAAGGTTCGGTAAATATTGGAAAGTTTCCGTTACCCCAATCAAATTTTCCTGAGTCTACTATTACACCTCCTATTGAAGTTCCATGACCGCCGATCCACTTAGTAGCTGAAGCGACAATAATATCTGCACCGTAATCAATTGGTTTTACTAAATATCCGCCTGCACCGAATGTATTATCAACTATCAGTGGAATTCCAAACCTTTGTGCAAGTTTAGAAAGATTTTCAAAATCCGGTATATTTAGTTTTGGGTTACCAATTGATTCCACGTATAAGGCTTTGGTTTTTTTATCAATTAGCTTTTCAAATTCATCAGGAGAATCTCCTTCCGCAAATTTTACTTCTATTCCCAGCCTCGGAAGAGTAACTTTAAATTGATTATAAGTTCCGCCGTAAAGAAGTCTAGTGGATACAATATTTTCGCCCGTTTGTGCTATGGTTGTGATTGCAACAAACTGTGCAGCCTGTCCTGAAGATGTTGCAAGAGCTGCTATTCCGCCTTCGAGAGTGGCTATCCGTTTTTCAAAAACGTCTGTAGTAGGATTCATTATTCTAGTGTAAATATTCCCAAATTTTTGCAAAGCGAACAGATCAGCTGCATGCTGTGCATCCTGAAAAGTGTAGGAAGTTGTTTGATAGATTGGAACAGCGCGAGCTCCGGTAGTTGGATCCGGTTCTTGACCGGCATGTAGTTGCAGAGTTTCAAATCTGTAATTACGATCTTTTCCATTAGTACTCATGATTTTATCCTTTATATTATTATTGATAATTAATTAAGCCGAAATAAATTTTTTATTTCAGCACGTTTATTATTATTAGCCTTCTCAAAAAATTAGGAAGGGTATATTAAATTAAAGAGTCCTTCCTAATGCTTTAAGTAAAGCCATACGGAAACGCCCCATACAATTATTTTTTTAAAACGAACATATTTTTATGTTTACCAATTAATATGATTTTAAAATTTTATTAAATCGGATAGAACCCCGGCAGCCGTTACATCTGCTCCGGCACCGGGACCTCTTATTACTAAAGGCTGTTTTTTATACAATTTAGTTTTAATGTAAATGATATTATCACTGCCTGTCAGACTATTAAAAGAATGCTCTTTATCAATTTCTTCAAGACCCGCTTTAATTTTTTCATCATTTAAAGTCGCAACATATTTCAACACTTTCCCTTTTTTGAAAGCTTCATTTCTTTTTGCTTCAAAATATTTATCATAAACTTTTAGCTCTTCAAAAAATCTATCCACGGAACTGTTTGTTTCAATCTTTTCAGGCACTAAACTTTCTACTTCGATATCCTTTAATTCTATTTTCCTTCCTATTTCTCTTGAAAGAATTAACAACTTTCTTGCAACATCAAGACCGTTCAGATCATCTCTCGGATCAGGTTCGGTGTAGCCTTTTTCCTTAGCGTCTTTTACGATCTCACTGAAAGGTCTTCCATTTACAAATGAATTAAAAATGTAACTTAACGCGCCCGATAGTATTCCTTTAATTTCTATTATTTCATCCCCGCAATAGACAAGGTCTTTTAGTGTTCCGATTACCGGAAGAGCTGCTCCTACATTTGTTTCATATAAAAACTTAACTTTTCGTTCTTTTGTAATCCTTCTTATATCTTCATAAAATTC
>DRJC01000061.1 GCA_011052365.1 Ignavibacteria bacterium | reverse complement strand
TGTACCGGAAACAATTTTAGAACCATCACCTAGTGAATCAATCTGAACAACAAAATCAACATTATTGCCTTGAATTTGCCAGGGTATGCAAGGAAAGGGGACAAGGTTATCGGTTACAACAATTACTTTATCGGCATATTCAGAATCAGCCAATGCAAAGCCTAAAAGGCCGCATGCAGATTTGCCGGTTGTTCCGTTTGCATTACCGAAAGGATCTGCGGTTGGAGCAGCAATAACGGCTACATCTATGTGAACTTCACCGTCTTGTATAGCTTGATATCTTCCACCATGAGAGCGTAATATTCCAATGCCCTTCATCTTACCTTCCGAAGTAAATTTACCAAGTGGTCCGTTCATACTTCCTTCGATATGGTGGATCGTACCATCTTCCAAATATTTAATTAAATGCCGGTGAACAGGGAACGATGCACTTGGAAACCAACGAATGTTCTTAATCCTCATTTTTTTTATGATGTCAAATAGGGAATTTGTTAATGTATCTCCATTCCGAAGATGATGATGTGTAGAGATTGTCATACCATCTTTTAAGCCACATTTTTTTAGAGCTTCTTCTAAATCCTTAACAACTTTATTCCCATTCCACGGATAATCTATACAAGTTTCTATCTTTGGTTTTACTTTATAACCTTTGGGCTTATATTTATTAACACCTTGGAACGGTATTTGCTTTTCTCCGTTTACTTCTTTCGGTACTAACCTTCCCGCTGCATTTTTTATTAATTTCATAATTAGATCTTAAATCGTTTGTTTCTTAAATTTTCAAATTCTCTGATAAATTTTTATGATTTTAATTTGAATTATAATTTTAGAATTACGTCAACTCGAAAATAACATATTAATCCGTAACATTTCCAAATTTACGTAATATGTATTTTCAAACGCTCTAATAAATCTTCGGTTTTGGTGATAATTTCAGCCAAGTACCATTTATCGTTTATTTTTACTTTTCTGATTTCCTTAAGAAAGAGCAAAAAATCCATTGGAGAATATTTATTGGTTAATTTATTCTTTACCAACAATTGATATATTCTGTAATACCAATGTAGGGCAATATAATTGATAAATGTCCACGCCTCTAAAGCTTGTTCATCCTGCATATAGCTTTTATCTGCATCGATAATGTTTTTTAAGGTATCTATCATCGTCTCAACTTGTCCTCTGCTTTTATAATCTACATAGGTCTCTTCCGGTATTTTGTTGGTATTATGAATAAAGGCTATTGTTCCAAAAGTGTTCTCCTTGTCATAAAAAGTATCAATATTATAATTATCCGGTAGGCTCTCTATTCGATTTAAGTAATCCTTGGTTTCTCTGGTTTTTAATTCTTCGTCGAGATAAACATTTATTGTTTGTCTTTTTGCCCTATATGTGTAGAACCATATAATGCGACCTTGATATTTGAGGAATCCCTCATAACTCTTTTTATCCGTTGTTTTTACTTTGTCGTATTTAATAAGCTTATTGTTCCTTTTAAGTGGAATAATATATTTCAACTTCTCAGCATTTAGTTCATCTATATTCTTTTGAGAATAAAAACCTTTATCGGCTATAATAACGGCATTACTTATTTGGGATTCCGTCAGAGATAATTTGAATGCTTTAATATCTTTAATATTCCCGGCTACGATGCGATAATAAATAGGTAGTTGTAAATCTACGGAGAAAGCAAATATTAAATTTATCAGGTTTTGAAAATTACCCTTCTTGCTTTTAGATAGTTTTGTGATTTCCATCTTTTTCGAATAGCTTATTAAATCGGTTCCGTCAAAAATAATATTGTTTTTCCCATTTGTAAATTCTTTGAAAAAATCTGTAATAGCCTTTCTATTAGTTCCTAATTCTCTTAAAAACACAGATAGCGATTTAGCTGAAAGAGATAACCCTTTGTATTGTTCGGACAGATAACTATGAGCATAATGGAAAGCTATGTTCTTCAGAGGGCTTTGATATATTAAGCGTCCATAGGATAAAACTAAAATGATTTCCCATTGTCCCGGAAAGTGTTTTTTCAATAAATCTTTGTATTGACTTAAATGATTATCGATAAAAGCAGTAATGCCGTATTCTTTTACACTTAAATTAGAGACAATAAGACTTTGTTTACGAAGTTTTGCTTTTTCCGATTCAATAAATCCGTCTTCCTTAGTGATTTTACCTAATAGTTTACCGGTAATCTTTTTAGATCTTTTTTTATTCGGGTCCCATTTACTTGATACTTCATATAGGTAATATCGTCCATTAATGAGTCTTAGTTCTGCCCCTTTCCTTTTATGCTTAGTAGCCCATTGTGGATGTTTAGCCATAATAAACCTCATATAGTTACGTAAATACGTAATAGTAATTTACAACAAAAAAACCGAATATCCAAATGAATTCGGCTCTTTCCTCAATACTATTACGTATTTCTAGGAAATGTTACGGATTAATACTTGAATTAGAATTATTACAAAACCTGCTCAAAATAATTTAGATGAAAATATGGAATCCGGCAGCAATCAGAGTATTTGCATTCTTTTAATGGC
>DRJC01000060.1 GCA_011052365.1 Ignavibacteria bacterium | reverse complement strand
TGTACAGGTGACGGATTCATTAAAGTTGAAATGCAGTTTCTGGCGGATTTATATTTAACCTGCGAAGAATGCGGGGGAACGAGATTCAAGAAAGAAATTAGAGAGATAACTTATAAAGATAAAAATCTTGTTGATGTTTTAAATATGACTGTAAATGAAGCCGTAAATTTCTTTGAAGACGAACCGAAAATATTAAAATATATTAAATTGCTTAATGATGTCGGCTTGGGATATATTAAACTCGGGCAGCCGTCAAACACACTTTCCGGGGGAGAAGCACAAAGAGTTAAACTGGCATATCATTTAACGAAACAAAGAGAAAGAAAACACACGCTTTTCTTATTCGATGAACCGACAACCGGACTTCATTTTTACGATATAGACAAACTTCTCACTTGCTTCAATTTGTTGATTGAAAGAGGAAACTCTGTCTTAATTATTGAACACAATTTAGATATAATAAAATGTGCGGATTATATTATAGATCTTGGACCCGAAGCCGGTGAAAAAGGCGGTGAAATTGTTGCCATGGGTACCCCCGAAGAAATTGCTGCAAATGAAAAATCCTGGACGGGGAAATATTTGAAAGCTTATCTTAATTAAATTTAATTTTACCTTTCATCATTGTTTTAATTCGCACTATCAATAAACTTTTAATAATAATTCAAAAAGAAGGTATATTCCTTGTATTACAATTATTTATAATAATTTGTCTTATAATGGATAAACAAATAGCCTAATTAAAAATGAAAAAGCCAATAATATACAGCTTCTCAATAGTTCTAATAATTGTAGTTTCTTTTTTGTTCTTATCGGAAATTGACAGATCAGAAGGCTTAAAAAAAGAGAGATCTAGTGAGAAAAAATTCGGGGAGCTTTATACCGATATGTTTAACAACGGGGGCTTGATCATTTACCCGACAAATACTTCCGCTAAAATCCAGAAAGAATATGTTGATAAAATAAAGAACTTACGTTTGTTTTTCAGGAGATTTAAAATGGATGTTGTTGCAGATACTTCCGTAAGCAATACCTTGCTGAAGAACAAAGTACTGCTAATTGTCGGAACTCCTAAATCAAATAAATTATTCGGAAGAATAAAGAATAAACTCCCTATTTCTATTGATACTAACGGATTTGTTTACAAAGGTTATAGTTTCAATAACAAAACCGATATCGCAATTTTATCGTATAAAAATCCTTTTAATTCTAAAAAGATTTCATTTTTTATAATTGGTAACAATGATGAATATGTACTTAATAATATTCAACTAAGATATCTTTCGGGTTTTCAAATAAAAAGAAATGATGAAAATATTGTGATTGGAGAGTTTAGAATTGACGAAAATAACAAATGGTATATAGATAAAAATAAATATTGGGATTTCGGTAAAACCAGGAAATCTGTTCCATTTGATTTTGGTAAAATCATATTCCATTCTGATAATATAAATGCTAATTCTTCTAAAAATATTAATGCAATACTTAAAAAAAATATATATAACATTAAACAATTTTTTGGGAAGGGATTTTTAATTGCTCCGTTCAATTATAATGTGTTTACAAGTTTTGAACAAAAAGGATTGATAATTCAGAACACCGATCTTGCAAATTATAACCTGAAAAACAATTCGATCAATGTTGTTAAAAATGATTGGATAGACGGTGACGATTTTTCAGAAACAGCAGGTTTCTTAATCGAGAAAAATTATGACAAATCAAAGTATAAATTTTTAAGTGACGGTTTATCAACATACTTCTCACAAAATTGGAGAGGGAAAGGTTTTGAATATTGGGCAAGTAAAATTTATCTATCAAAATATTTTCCGTCATTAAATGAGCTGCTGAATAATAAAGCATATAACTATCAATCCGATTTAATTTCAGAACCACTGGCTGCAACGTTTATTCAGTTTTATATAAATAAATACGGTAAAGAAAAAATACTTGGTCTATATAAAAGGAAAAAAGATTTTAGAAAAAATGAAATTAGAAGATTGGAAAAAGAATGGAAAAAATATTTGAAAGCAATCAGTAAAAAATATGAGCAACAATTAAATAATGATAGAAACAATTTCCCTCTGCCTATTCCCGGTTTTCAAAAAGGACTAAGCTATGCGCACGAAGGTTATAGAATTCATAACGGTTATCTTTCTAAATCGTCCTACGAATCATTAAAGAAAGCCGTTGAACTCGGGACAAATTCAATTTCAATTATTCCTTTTACATCAATAAGAGATCCCAAGCAACCTTCACCTTTAAGATACTGGCAGAGTGCATTCAGCGAAAACGATGAATCAATAATCTATCTTGAACATTTATCTCAAGAATTAAAATTGAATCTAATGTTGAAGCCTCAAATTTATTTGGGCGGAGGCTGGCCCGGTGATATTGAAATGCAGAACAAAAAAGATTGGAAAATATTTTTTAAGGATTATACGAGATGGATTATGCATTATGCTTTATTAGCTGAAATGTACAAAATCCCTTTATTAAGTATCGGTAATGAATTGGCTAAAACCACTATAACTCATAATGATGAATGGGTAAATTTGATAGATGAAATTAGAAGTGTTTATAGCGGTAAGTTAACTTACGGAGCTAACTGGGGAGAAGAATTTGAAAAAATAAAGTTTTGGGACAAATTGGATTATATAGGTATTAGTGAATATTATCCCCTAAGTAAAAAAGAAAATCCTTCCGATAAGGAATTATTAGACGGTGCAAACAAAATAATATCAAAGATTGCAACAGTTCAAAAAATATATGGAAAGCCTGTAATATTTACGGAAGTCGGTT
>DRJC01000059.1 GCA_011052365.1 Ignavibacteria bacterium | reverse complement strand
GGTGTACCTACCGGCTGGATATACTGGCTTCCGCCGAATGGAGGAAACGATGGAGAGATAAACAAAGGATTTGAAAACACAGTGGTAACAACCGAGGAAGCTCATTCCGGTTTGCATTCGCTGAAGTTTGATCTGCCTCTTAATAGAGCAACAGGCGATGCATTTGTAGGAACGAGGAGAATGTTGTTCCAAGGAAGCAGCAATCCGATAGCTGCAAACGAAAGTGCAATGCCTTTGCAAATGCCGTCGAATATAAATCCTGGAGATCATATAAGGATAAGCGTATGGTTAAAGGCAATGAACCTGGAGCCTGATTCTGCAGCGTTGTACCCGACCACCTATGCCGTAGGATTTACTTACGGATTCTGGAGTGGAGTAGGTAACAATGACGGATGGAATTCGGTAGGTAACCCAATAGATATGCAGTTTGTACTTCCTCCTGTAAAATCCTTCGATTGGACACAATATTTCTTAGATGTACAGGTGCCCAATGATCCGAAGGCAATTGCAATGTCTGTAAGATTGCACGTATACGCAAGGTTTACCGGAACTGTATACTGGGATGATCTGAAGATAGAGAAATCAGCAATTGTTACTGATGTGAATGATGCAACTATTCCTGCTAAATTCTCAGTTTATCAAAATTATCCTAATCCGTTTAATCCATCTACTACTATAAAATATGCTATTCCTCAGCAATCATTTGTAGTGATAAAGGTGTATGACATAGTCGGTAGAGAAGTTAAAACACTTGTAAATGCTGAACTGTCACCGGGTAATTATAGTGTACAATGGAATGGGAATAATAATTACGGTTCACAAGTAGCATCTGGAATATACTTCTATCGTGTTATTGCAGGAAACTTTATCCAGGTTAAAAAGATGATACTTTTGAAATAGTATTATATGACCATAGGAAGTTCTCCTTTCTTAATAATATTTTAAGAACTCCTATGGTCATTTGACCTAAACTTTAAATAGATAAATTTTGAAATGCCAGGATACTGCTTCGTATGAAAGTATCCTGGTTCTTTTTATCTTGAATCTCTTATATTAAACATTTATTAATAGAATATTAAAAAAAAATTGCTTTGATTAAAAAACATTTTATATTATATATAATATCAATTCAGATATTTCTCTTTCTTTTTAATGTTAATTCTTTTGCGGGTACTACAGGTAAAATTTCCGGTAAAGTGATAGATGCCAAAAGTGGCGAGCCTATAATTGGTGCTAATGTTCTCATCATGGGTACTACTTTAGGTGCAGCTGCAGATGTTGATGGAAATTTCTTCATTATAAACATTCCACCCGGAAAGTATAAAGTGAAAGTTTCAAGTATTGGTTACAATATTGTTTTAATTAAAAATGTAAAAGTATCCGTCGATCAAACCACAAAATTAAATTTTAAATTGCAAAGTGAAGCCATAAAAATTGGCAATGTAATTGTTGTCGCAAAACGACCAATTATTCAGAAGGATTTAACTTCAACTCAATCTAATATTAGTGGTGAGGATATTGCGATGCTTCCCCTTGAGACTGTTCAATCTGTTGTTAATTTACAGGCTGGTGTTGTTAATGGTCATTTTAGAGGTGGACGAATAGGTGAAGTTCAATACCTGGTAGATGGAGTTTCAACCAATGATGCTTTTACCGGTTTACCGTCAATGGAAGCAGATGTAAATAGTATTCAAGAAGTTCAGGTTCTAACAGGTACATTTAATGCTGAGTACGGTGATGCTTTATCCGGTATTGTGAATCAGATAACTAAATTACCAGGGGATAAATATAGTTTTAATTTCTCAAGTTATTTAGGTGATTATGTATCATCTAGATCAAATTTATTTAAAAATATTAACAATGTTTCTCCAACCGGTGTTACCAATCTACAAGGAACATTTTCTGGACCTATACCTGGAACAGGCAATATAGTAAAATTTTTCTTGTCCGGTAGATATTTTCGTGATAAAGGATATATTTATGGTAAAAGAGTTTTTAATCCTTCTGATTCTTCTAATTTCTCAGACAATGATCCTGCGAAATGGTATATTGGAGCAACAGGTGACGGTGCTTATGTTCCTATGGCTTTTAATAACAAACTTTCGTTGCAAGCTAAGATTGCCATTAAAGTTGGTACAGGTAGGGGGATTGTACTGAATGGATTATATTCAAACAGAAAATATAGATCATATAATCATCTTTATCAGATTAACCCCGACGGTGATTACAAAAAATTTAACAACAGTTATTTAGTAAGTGCACAATATACACACGTATTTAGTAATTCTACTTTTGTAGATTTCTTGGCTTCTACATTCAGATCTGATTTTAGCCAGTATGTTTATAAGGATCCGTTAGATCCGAGATATGTTGATCCGAAAAGGAAAAGAGAAGTAAGTGGAAATGCATTTTTAACAGCCGGTACCCAAAATTGGCACTTCAATCATACTTCACAAACGTATACAGGTAAAATTGATTTAACTTCACAATTAAATCAGGTTCACGAAATCAAAACCGGCGTCGAATTTAAATACTACAATATTAATTATAAAGATTTTCAGGTAATGGTTAATGCGTCTACAGGATTTAAACCTAAATTACCTAAGCCCGGAGCATTTAACTTCAATGTTTATGATACTAATCCTTATCAAATTGCTGCTTACATTCAAGATAAAATTGAACTGGATTATTTAGTTGTAAATATTGGTGTAAGGTTTGATTATTTTCAACCTGATGGTAAGTATCTTCTAAATCCTAATAAAATAGCCGTTCTTGATAATCTGCTGCCTCCTTTCCCTGATTCATTAATGGGAACGGCAAGCGTTAAGTCTCAATTCAGTCCAAGGTTAGGAATATCTTATCCTATTTCAGATAAGAGTGCAATACATATTTCTTACGGTCATTTTTTCCAAATTCCTCCGTTTGAATCTCTATATCGAAATCCAAATTTCAGAATACCCTTAACAGGCAACTTTCCTGCAAACGTAGGAAAAATTATTGGTAACTCTAATTTGCAACCACAAAAGACCATTATGTATGAGATAGGATTGCAACAGCAATTAGCTGATGACTATGTTATAACAATAACAGCTTATTCAAAGGATATCCGGAACCTGCTTGGCACTCAGATACATATAAAAAATAATTTTAAAAAATTCAGTAAATTGATCAATATTGATTATGGCTCCGTAAAGGGATTTACACTTTCGTTTGAGAAACGATTTAGCAATGGATTTAGTACAACCGTGGATTATACTTTTCAAAAAGCACAAGGCAATGCTTCAAATCCTAATGATGCTTTTAATAAAGCACAAGCTACACCTCCCATCGAAGTAAACAAACAACTTGCACCTCTGGATTGGGATAGAACTCATACACTTAATTTTACTTTTACTGCAGGTGTTCCCGGAGATTATATAATTAGTTCCATAGGTAGATGGGGAACTGGATTGCCTTATACTCCAGCTCTTCAAGATCAAAGAACAGGTTTGCAAAATAGTGCTAATAGACCGTCGATTTTTAACTTAGATTTATTCATAACAAAAATCTTCAATTTATTTGATCAAAAGATATCGGTATTTTTAAAGATTTTTAATGTGTTTGATAACGCTAATGAGCTTCAGGTTTTTTCTGATACAGGAAGAGCAGGGACTACTTTAGAGCTTACACGTGCACAACAAAGACCCAGAGGAGTTAATACAATAAAACAATTTTTTACTAGACCGGATTTTTATTCTGCACCTCGGCAAATTGTAGCGGGTGTATCTGTTAAATTCTAAATTGTTTAATACCCGGAGGATTTAATTTGAAACTTAAATTATTAAATAGGTTGTTCGTTACCCAAGCTATTATAATTATATACTTTTTCCTTGTGCCGTCACAATTAATGGCACAAATACTTGTTGATAAAAACAAAGGTAACCATAACAATACCAAGACAGGTTTTATGGACGGGAATTTGGCTGCTACAGTTTATCATAACTTTGGTGAAGTGGCAGACTGGTTGAATGCACCACGAAGGAGCGGTGTTTGGCCTAAAGGTTCCGGGCATACTTATGTTGATGGTGTAGCTATAATTGTTCAGGCAGAAACTCAGGATCCAAACGGTAATGTTATTCATCCTCTTGAAACAAACTATTATGAGTTTACTCGTAACGATCCTGCAACCGGCGTAACTTATGGATGGTATGCATTGCCCGGTTATGATAATCCCTTTAATTCTAATCCGGCAAGAAGTGATGATCCTGATACCTGGCCGGTTACCTGGCCCGATAGATTATCCGATTGGGACGGACTCTGGAATGGATTTTTTGGTAAAGGGATTAAAAATGCCGACTTGGAAACTTTCTTTGTTTTTGATGATAATGAAGACAGGGAATATTTGCTGAACAATAACTTTCATCCTGATGATGATGACCCTGATCGCGGCGGACTTGGTATGCAGGTTAGAACCAGGGGATTTCAATGGTCTCAAGTACTTGCCGAGGATGTAATATTTTGGTTTTATGAAATTACGAATATGAGTACAACGGATTATCAAAAAACTCTATTCGCACAATACATTGATTGGGGTATTGGTGGTCATGATAATTCATCAAATAATGCCGGAGACTATAATGAATTATTAGATATTTCCTACGCCTGGTCAACTGTTCCGTTCGGCAGCCCTGGTCATTGGAGTCCCGTTGGGTTAGCGGCTTATGCATTCCTTGAAAGCCCCGGCATTGATGATGACAGAATTGATAATGACAGTGATGGATTAACCGACGAAAAGAGAACTAATGAAGCAAAGGTATTTATCTCCGATCCAAACCAGGACCCATTTTTACTTGACCCATTCCAGGATACTACTAAGTTTAAAAAGTTCTACGGTTATTCTTGGAGACCTCACTGGGATGCAGATGAAAATGCTAACTGGAAGAACTTTTTTGATGCTAATAAAAACGGTAAATGGGACAAGGGAGAACCTCTTAACAATGATGTGGGAACAGATGGAATTGGACCATTTGATGAAGGGTATACCGGTCCCGATGCTGATAGTACCGAAGGTGACGGAAGACCTGAACAAGGCGAACCTAACTTCGGAATATTAGATAAAGATGAGTCTGATCAATTAGGTTTAACGGGCTTCAAAATTTTTGCGACCCATACTTATGAATTACAGAACGATGAACAGAATTGGCAGGCTCTTTCCGGTTTACCTGCTCCCCATGGTCAACGTCTTATAGGCGTTAATCTTGCCAATTTTTTCTCAAGTTACCTGTTTCATATGTGGGGAAGAAATACTTATTCGGGTGTTATGGGGTCTCAACAGGAAACCGGTGAAACTCAAAGATTTTCGATGGCGTTAATTTTTGGTATTGATCAGAGTGATGTTTTCCGGCGAAAGAAAACAGTTCAACAGATTTACAATGCAAATTATAGGTTTGCAAAACCGCCGGATAAACCAACTATAAAAGTTATACCGGGTGATCGTAGAGTAACTCTTTATTGGGATGATAGAGCCGAGTTTACGTTCGATGCATTTTTTCAAAAATATAACTTTGAAGGTTATAAGATTTACCGTTCGACAGAATTTGCATTTTTAGAAGATAAAATAATAACAGATGCCTTTGGAAAACCAACCTTCCGAAAGCCGATTGCACAGTTTGATTTAGTCGATGGAGTTAAAGGGCTATTCCCAATAAATGTAAATGGTGCAATGTATAATTTGGGAACGGACAGCGGACTAAAACATTCGTTTATTGATAGTACGGTTCAGAATGGACAAACTTATTATTATGCGGTTGTTGCATACGATCAAGGGCTTGTTACGCAAACAATTGAAGGAAAGACAGAGGGGATACCTCCTGCGGAAACTCCAAGCATAATAAAAAAAGATATCAACGGAAATATCAAGACGGATATTAATACTGCGGTTGTAACTCCAAGAGCACCGGCAGCCGGTTTTATCGCACCTGAGATAAAAAACTTTTTTGCTTCCGGTCCGGGAACCGGGAATGTATCCGTTACTGTTTTAGACCCGGATTCAATCAAAAATTTACATACTTACAGGTTAGAGTTTGAAGACTCAACAAAATATCATAACAATCCATTTCCGTATTATTCTCTGATAGACTACACTGAAGGCGATACACTGATTTATTTAAGACAAATCAAAAGTAATAACGAACAAACAAAGGTTATTGAAGGTTTGTCATTGGATATTTTAAGCCCCACCGATGTGATTATTGATAGGGATAAAACCGAATGGAAAAGTGGGAATAGTAATTACATTGTCCAGGTTGGATTCGACTCAAGATTTGCTCCGGCTTATAACGGAAAACGTATTGACTATCCGGCAGATTTTGAAGTACAATTTACCGAACCGGGGCAGGGAGATATTTCTTTTCCAGCGGGTAATTTTAGTGTACCAATTCAATCGAATATAATAGTAAAAAATACAACCGATGACATTGCCCATTCTCAATTTATATTTAGAGATGAAAACAATAACGAACTTTTTGATGATGGAGATGCGATTTTTATTGTGGTTGGAGACTCAGCAGGTAAACCAGCCGAAAAATGGTCTAATACCCGGATTAGCTGGTCTATGACCTTGGTAAAAGATACTACCTTAGCTGAGAAAGATCAATTACCTCCCCAGGCAGGAGATGTATATAAAATTGCTACTAAAAAACCTTTCAGGACAGGGGAATATTTTGAGTTTATTTCAAGTGGTGAGGGATTTAATAGAGTAAAAGCAAAATCGGATATGGACAAGATTGCCGTAGTACCAAATCCTTATGTGGGCGCGGCTTCCTGGGAACCATTATCAAACACTGTCGGAAGAGGTCAGCGTAGAATTTATTTCATTCATCTTCCAAACCAGGCTACAATAAGAATTTATACTATGAGCGGCAAGTTAGTTAAAACTTTAGAGCACAATAGTACAATTAGCGATGGGCAGGAACCATGGAACTTAGTGTCAAAAGATGGAATGGATATAGCTTACGGTATTTATATTTACCATGTTGAGGCACCCGGTATTGGAGAAAAAATAGGAAGATTTGCAATAATAAAATAGAGGTTTAATAGTAAGCTTTTGCTAAAGAGGTTAAAATTATGAATATCGTATTAAAGAGAATGTTCTTTGTCTTATTAATACCGTTTTATTTAATGGGACAAAATACTAACGTCTCAAAGGTAGCAACTACTTCCGCTGCATTTTTAGAAATCCCTGTTGGAGCTGCAGCTGTAGGCATGGGCGGGGCATTTGTTGGTGTAGCAAACGATGCTTCGGCGATATACTGGAATGTTGGCGGGATATCTAGAATAGGTAAATATGATCTTCATTTATCAAGCATGGCTTGGATTGGAAATACAAGATTTAATTTTGTCGGATTAGTACTTCCGATAGGTGAATCCGGAGCTTTAGGATTTAGTTTCTCCGGTCTTTCTATGGCTGATATGGCTGTTAGAACAGTTGAAAAGCCTGAAGGTACCGGCGAATTTTTTAGCGCAGGTGCTGTTTCATTTGGTATAAGCTATGCAAGAAATTTAACAGACAGGTTTTCATTAGGGCTTACTTTCAAATCTATTCAGGAAAATATTTGGCATATGACGGCACAAGGTTTTGCAGTAGATGCAGGAACATATTTTAAGACTGATCTTTTCGGAGGAATGGTTATCGGTGCTTCAATTTCAAATTTTGGTTCAGCTTTGAAACTTAAAGGACGTGATACCAGGTCATTCATTAGAATTGATCAAACTAAAAAAGGCTCCAATGATAGAATCCCTACAAACATAGAATTAGATTCTTGGGGTCTGCCGCTCACGTTTAGACTGGGCTTATCTACAGTCGCAATAAAAAATGATATTTATAAATTAAAAGTTAATATAGACGCAATTCATCCGAATAATGATTATGAGAGCATAAACATTGGAGGTGAATTATCATTCTTGGATATTTTCAGTTTAAGAGGAGGGTATAATGCTCTCTTTTTAAAGGACAGAGAAGGTGGGCTTTCGTTGGGAGTTGGTGTGAATTCAACCCTGCTTTTTAGCAACACTAAATTTCAGTTTGATTATGCATACCGTAATTTCGGAAGGCTCCGAAATGTACATATGTTCTCTTTGGAATTTAAGTTTTAGTTGCTTTTCAACTTTTCCTAAAGGCTGTTTATTTTAATTTCAATTTTTATAAAGAGAGTACCTTGTTTTCTTCTGTTATTAAAAGAAGGAACATGGGAATTAATTCGAATGAAAATATTTTTTTGTTTTTAAATATTTTTATATAAAACTAATTTTTAAACTGATGCATCTTTTTATTATATGTATATGAAGAACATACTCATTCCTTTTTTGATGTCTGTGGTTCTCTTTAACGTGTCATACTCGATAGACAACGGCTTGGAATTACAAGGATCAAAAAGTTACCCGATCCCAAAGGAAGTGGTGGCTTCTGTAGGTCCTATAAATATTTCTGCTGAAGAATTTTATTACAGCTATCGGTACGGGCCTGCTTTTGCTAAAAGAGAAAGTAACTCTAAAAGTAAATATCTGAAGTATATGATTTATGAAAAACTTCTTGCTCTTGAAGGTTATAAAAAAAGAATTGATAAAAGAAAAGATATTGCTTCTATCATAAAAGAATTTGGAAATGATATTGCAACAGGGGAAATGTTTAAAGATGATGTTCTAAAAAAAGTTAAAATTTCTCAAGCTGAAATTGATACGTTAATAGTTCAAAAACAGTTGCAACTAAATATTAAATGGTTGTATGCAAAAGACAAAAATAAATTAAATGTAATATTAAAGGATATGAAAGCAGGCATATCATTTGATTCATTATACTCCTTGCAATTTAAGGATTCCATCTATACCAACGATAGAAGTCTAAAGACAAACCGTTATCAATTGGGACTTAAAAATCCGGCATTTGCGAGCATCATAGATACACTGCATATAGGTTCCCCATCCAAGCCTATAAAAGAAACAGATGGTTGGTACATCATAAAATTAGATAATGTATTCAAAAATGTTTTTATGGATAAAACTGAATTTACAAAATTGAGATACGAATCCATCGAAGCACTAAAGAAAAAAAAGATGGATAAACTATCCGATAGATATGTAAATAAAATACTACTCCGGAATAAACCTGTTATCAAAAGAAATAGTTTTAACCTGTTAAGATCGTACATCGCAATGAAATCTTTACCGAAGAAAAAATATGATGACTGGCGGCTTTCGGACAAACTTAAAGCAGCTCTTAATTCATTAAAGGTAACGAAAAAAAATATCAGTAAAACAGTTTTAGTTACATTAAGGGGTGGCTCAGTAGATTTAGGAAAATTCTTGGATTGGTTTTGGAATAGAAGCCAATACATAAAATTAGATGACTCTAACTTACGCTCATTTTCAGTTACATTAGAAAATTTAATTTGGAGAATGGTAAGGGATAAACTTCTATCCGAACGGGCTTATGCAAGGAAGTATAATAGGACCAAGGAATATATAAAGCAGGTAAAATGGTGGAAGGATAAAATAGTTTATAGTGCTGAAAGAAATGCAATTGAAAAATCGGTTTTGTTACAGGATAAAGAAGTTACAATAAATAAAAAAGATACTGCAAAAATTAAATTAAACCGCGAAAAACAAAATATAAAAATTACACGGATGTTTTTTCTTAAGCTCAACAAACTTAAAAGTAAATATCGTGTAAAAATAAACAAAGATGTTTTAGAAAAAATTCACGTTTCGGATGAACAAGATCCAAAAGCAATAGAATTTTATATTGTAAAAAAAGACGGTTTAATTCCTAGGCCTGCTTATCCCTCAATTGATCCTTGGTGGGCAAATTGGGAATGAATTTAATTGATAATAAATTTTTCTTGCCTAAAAAATTGTTGAATAACCGCATAACATATTTTATCGTTCTTCTATTGATATTGTTCAATTTTACTTCTTGTAAAAAAAAGACAGGTGTCGACAACCGTCTTGTTTATTGGTCTTCGAATAACATTTATGAGATAGAATTTGCAAAATATGTTGTCGGTGAGTGGAATAAAAATCATCCCGATCTACCACCCATAAAATACCAACCTGTGCCTGAAGGAGAATCAAGCGAAGAAATAATATTGGCAGCAGTTGTTGGGAAAACCACCCCTGATATTTATTCTAATATATGGCAGGGAGATGTTGAAGCTTATGCACAGGCAGGGGTACTGATTCCCCTGGATACACTAAAAGGTTTTAATGATTTTATTTATCAAAGATCCGATAGTAGTGTAGTGGATGAAGTCCGATCTTCAGATGGGCATATATATCAAGTACCCTGGAAGATAAATCCGGTGATGATGATGTACAACAAAAAAATAATTTCAAATTTGGGATTAAAGGATGCCCCACGTACTTATGACGAATATTTTAAATCAGCAAAACTATTTCAAAGAGATGCTAACGGAGACGGATATGTTGACCGGTGGATTGGGTTCTCTGCAATAAAGACTTCTTGGTGGCAAAGATTTTTTGATTTTTATCCACTCTATCTTGCAGCTTCAAACGGAGCGCCATTAATTAAAAACAATAAAGTAGTATTTAACAATAAATATGCAATCGGAGTTTTTACATTTTTGAGGGAACTGTATGCTAAAAATTATTTCCCCAAAGAACGCTTATCTAACCGGCAGGATGTGTTTTTGTCAAGTGTTATTGCTACACGATTTACGGGACCCTGGGAAATTGAACACGCCAATAAATTTAAACCCAAAGGTTTTAAATTTAGTTTTTCAAGCATGCCCGTTCCTGACGGTCATAAAGGTCCGGTCTATACTTATGGCGATCCGAAGAACATTGTGATATTTAATACTAGTAAAAATCCGCAGTTGGCGTGGGATTTTATAAAATTTTTTGTTAGCAAGAAAAATGATTTTAAATTCCTTAAGCTTACAAGCCAGTTGCCGCGAAGGAAGAACATTGAAAGGGACAGCTTATTTTTAGAATATTTTAATAAGCATCCGAAAATGAAAATTTTTGCGAAGCAGTCTAAGTATATAAGGGGCACCGATGTTTCACCGGTTCTAAAAGAAGTATTCGATATGATTTCACAAGAGTATGAAGCTAGTGTTATTTACGGCACAAAAACTCCGGAGCAGGCTATAAATGATGCTGCTAAGTCCGTAAGCTTATTATTGTATAATCAGGGTAAATAGGTTATGACGAGAAAAAAGATGATCCCATATTTAATAATATCACCGTATATTATTTTCTTTCTCATATTCATCGCTTTCCCTGTGTTGTTTTCAATTTTTCTTACTTTCAACAAATGGAACATAATTTCTCCGATGCAATTCTCCGGGTTTAAAAACTATATTAGATTATTTCAAGATGCGCTTTTCTTCAAATCAATTTATAACACATTCATTTTTCTTGCAATTAACATTCCGTTGCAAATAGTTATTGCTCTTTTCCTTGCAGAAATATTAAATCAGAAAATTAAGTTCCGGGGTTTTTTCAGAGCAGCATTCTTTTTGCCGGTAGTAGTTTCCGGTGTAGTAGTAACAATATTATGGCAGCAGCTTTATGGCTTTGATACAGGTTTGCTGAACAGAATTTTAGTATCATTAGGATTTGGAAGAATCGGTTGGCTAATTGATCCGAAATTAGCAATGCCTTCCATAGCAATAATGGCGACCTGGAAAAATGTAGGTTTATATATTGTCTTGTTCCTTGTGGGTTTTCAAACCGTGCCAAAACAATATTACGAAGCTGCAGATTTGGAAGGGGCAAGTCACTGGCAAAAGTTTTTTAAAATTACCATGCCAATGATAAACCCAACAATTTTCTTAGTTGTAATATTATCTACTGTTGGTGGTTTTTCATTATTTATTGAACCATACATATTAACAGGCGGCGGTCCTTTGAACAGCACACTTTCGGCAGTCTTATATATTTATAAAGAAGGATTCTTCTATTATCACATGGGTTATGCCTCAACATTAGGATTATTCTTTGCACTTATAATTGTTAGTGTAGTTGTTATTCAAAAGAAATTTATTGAAAAAGAAGTTTGAGCAATATGAAGAAAACAATTATTTATACCATTTTAATTTTCGGTGCTATAATGTTTCTGTATCCATTTTTATTAATGATTACCGCATCTATTGCCCCGGAAAATGAAATTAGTAAACTAACATTGCTGCCTTCATCAATATCGCTGAATAGCTACAAACAGGTGTTCAGCAAAGTACCTATGGGAAGGGCGTTCATTAACAGTCTTATAGTTTCTTCGACAATAACTTTAGGAGTCTTGGTATTCGGCTCTATGGTTGGTTATGCTTTATCCAGGTTAGAATTCAAAGGCAGAAATCTTGTGTTCTACATTATAATATTTACAATGACTTTGCCTTTTCAGATTACCTTAATTCCGCAATATATAATTATGGTAAAACTTGGTTGGGTCGATACATATTTAGCACTGATTGTTCCGTATTTGATGAACGCACTTGGTATAATAATGTTCCGGCAATATTTTAAAGCCATCCCGCAAGACCTGATTGATGCAGCAAGGATTGACGGCTGCGGTGAGCTAAGAATTATCTTCCGGATTCTTTGGCCTAATGCTCTACCTGCCCTTGTAACTGTAGGGATAATTACGTTTATGGGTTCCTGGAACGAAGTCCTTTGGCCCTTAATTGTTATTAGGGATCAAAACTTAATGACGATGCCGCAAATGGTAACTTTGTTCGTTTTAGGCGGCAGATCCGAAGGGCAATTGGGGTTAAAACTTGCTTCTGCGGTTTCTTTAGCTTTACCGATTGCAATAGCGTATATGTTTTTCCAAAAATATTTTATTCAAAGTATTGCTTCTACTGGAATAAAAGGTTGATAATTTTTTAAAAAGAAATGAAATGAAAGAAATAAAAAAGTGTAATAAAAATCCTATCATTACTAAAAGTGATGTACCGTTTATAGTTAACAGTATTTTTAATCCGGGTGCCGTTAAATTTAATGATAGATACCTGCTTGTTTGCAGGGTTGAAATGCCGGATGGAAGATCGAGTTTTGTTACAGCTGAGAGTGATAACGGCTATGATTTTAAAGTTGCAGACAAGCTTTGCTTAACACCTGAAGATCATAAAGAATGTTATGAATATGTTGAATGGGGAATTGAAGACCCTCGCATAACTCCTGTTGACGACACATTTTATTTGACATATACCGGTTACTCGAAATATGAACCGTTGGTAATATTGGCAGAGACAAAGGACTTTGAAAAGTTTAAAATACATGGAATAATTAGTGAACCGTCAAATAAGGATTGTGCTGTTTTCCCCGAACAGATAAATGGATATTACTGGAAAGTTGACAGACCAACTGCCGGTAACCGGAACGATATTTGGCTAAGTAAAAGTCCCGATATGATTCATTGGGGTGAATATAAATGTATAATGGAACCAAGTAAAGGTACCTGGGAAACTCAAAAAATAGGGAACTCAAGTCCACCGATAAAAACAAAAGACGGCTGGTTAATGTTATATCATGGTGTGCGGGGGTTTGGCAGCTCGATAATTTATAAGATCGGTGTTGTGCTTTTGGATTTAAACAAACCGTGGATCATTAAAGGAAGAACGAAAGTTCCGATAATTTTTCCGGAATATGATTACGAAAGAATTGGTGATGTTGGGAATGTTACATTTTCAAATGGATGGATAGCCGAACAGGATGGTGAGGTTAAAATTTACTATTCCGGTGCGGACAGTAATATATGTGTAGCTACTACCAACATTAATTATCTATTATCAATGTGCAAATAGGAAAAACTGCTTTAATGAAAAAACCGTTATTACTATTCTTTTTCTCTCTATCATTAATTTTTAATGTTAATTATAAATTACACTCACAAGTAAAAAGTAATACCGGCTCAATAATAAACTCAGCGCATCTTGATTCACTATATGAAGAAATAAATGTTGATAACAAAACAATCAGTCAGATTCCGTCGCCGAGACGAGTCGGAATAATTCATATTTATAGTGAATACCCTGATTATAAATGGGTTGGTGATTCCGATGAAGGTATTGCCGCTGTTGATGATGCTGCACGTGCAGCAGTATTTTACTTAAAGTATTATAAAATGTACGGCAGTCGGGAAAGCTTAATCAAAGCAAAAAAACTGCTTGAATTTATACTTTATATGCAGTCGAAAAACGGTTTCTTTTACAATTTTATATTTGATGATTACTCTATAAATAGAGTTCACAAGAATAGTATAAACGAACCTAATTGGTGGAGTTGGAGGGCTATGTGGGCACTTTCAGAGGGATACAAATATTTTGTAAATATTGATAAAGGATTCTCTGAGGATATTTATAATAGTCTTGAGAAAGTAATTAAGGAATTAAAAAAGTTAATTAATGTAGAAAGAGAAACTAAAACTATAAATGGTAAAAAAGTAATTACCTGGCTGCCCCAAAAATATGCGAGCGATCAAGCTTCAATAATAATTTTAGCTCTTTTAAATTATTATAATTTTAGTAAGGACGGAACCATACTGGAGTATATTAATTACTTGAGTAATGGGATACTAACTTCTCAGAAAGGTGATTCGACAAGTTTCCCTTACTACGCAATTATGAGTTGGAAAAATTTATGGCATGGTTATGGAAATTTACAATCCTACTCTTTGCTTAAAGCATCATCTGTTTTAGAAAGAAAAGACTTGTTACAAGCAGCCGTTTCAGAAATCAAATACTTTTATAAATATCTAATGAATCAAAATTACTTGAGTAGTTTTAGCATTAAGAAAAAGAACGGTAAATTTATTCAAACAGATACAAAGAAGTTTTCACAAATTGCTTATGACATAAGAGTTATGGTTTATGCGTCCATAGAGGCATATAATATTACCAAAGATTCGGCGTATGCAATTAAAGCCGGAAAAATAGCAAGCTGGTTTTTTGGAAATAATATAGCAAAAGCACAAATGTATTTTCCTTTGTCGGGAATTTGTTATGACGGAATTAATTCACAAAATATAATCAATAAAAATTCAGGTGCTGAATCTACTATAGAAGCATTACTTGCATTATTGGCAATTGAACAAAATCAAATCGCAGTCAACACACTTAATAGGGTTGTAGTACGAAAAGGAAATAAATTTTAATTATGAAGAAGAAATATGATTTATCCGAAAACTGGACTTTCAAAATTGATGATAACATTGGAGGTTATAATGAATTTAAAGAATGGATGAAATGTGAAGTCCCCGGAACTGTCCATACCGACTTACTAAATTTAGGATTAATTGAAGATCCGTTTTTTGAAGACAACGAACTTGAATTAGGATGGATAAGTGAATGCGATTGGATTTACAAAACATCATTTGATTTACCTGATGAATTTGAAAAAGATTCCCCGGTTTTAATAGTCTTTGAAGGATTGGATACTATCGCGGAAGCATTTCTGAACGGAGAGTCGATATACAAATTTGATAATATGTTCAGGAGTTATAAAATAGATATCACCTCAAAGTTAGTAGAAAAAAATAATAAACTTGAAATTAAATTCATTTCACCAATCAAGTATGCTAAGTCATTAGAAGACAAACATGGTAAGCTGTATGTTGAGTTAAACACTGAGAGAGCTTACATTCGGAAAGCTCAGTATTCTTTTGGCTGGGATTGGGGTCCATCTTTTCCCACAATGGGAGTTTACAAACCAATATACCTGTTACAAAAAGATAGTGTGTCAATTAAAAATCTGAAGTTCAATACTCTTTCAATTTCAGGAAGTAAAGCAATGGTTGAAGTGGGTGTAGAAGTAGAGGGCGCTGTAAATCCTGATTGTATTTTAGAAATCAGTCTTTCACTTAAGGGACAACTGATTAAAGAAAAAACGGTTAAAGATGTTTATAACAAAAACATAATAAAGATGGAAATAGATAAGCCCGCTCTATGGTGGCCCTGCTGTCAGGGTGATCAACCACTTTATAGCTTATCAACAGTATTGAAAAACAAAAATGAGAAGATAATTGATTTAGAAAAAAGGAAAGTTGGTATTAGAACAATCGAAGTGATTCTTGAGGAAAATGGAGAAAACACTTTTAAGTTTTTTATCAATAAGAAAAAGATATTTATAAAAGGAGTCAACTGGATTCCCACAGATTCATTTCTTCCAAGAGCATCTGAGGAAAAATATAGGAAGCTTTTCTTTTTAGCAAAAAAAGCAAACTGTAATATGATAAGAATATGGGGCGGTGGAGTTTATGAACAAGACATTTTGTATAAACTTTGCGATGAACTTGGTTTAATGGTTTGGCAGGATTTTATGTTTGCCTGCGGGGCTTATCCCGAATATGATGAGTTTATAGAAAATATAAAAATTGAGGTTAAACAGAATGTAGAAAGGTTACAACATCATCCCTCACTTGCTTTGTGGTGTGGAAACAATGAATGTGAGTGGTTGTGGTATCAGAAAAAAGATAAGGATATTTCAAAGCTACCCGGTTACCAAATTTACCACAATCTTATACCCGGCTTACTAAAAGAAGTTGATCCGATGCGACCATACTGGCCCTCTTCACCATCAGGAAACGATGAAGACCCGAACGATCAAAACAGCGGTAATACACACCAGTGGAATATATGGAGTAACTGGGTTGATTACACCGAAGTAATAAAAGATAACAGTTTATTTGTATCGGAATTTGGATTTCAAGCTCCGGCGAATAAGAAAACCTGGACGGCAGCATTGTCTGAAAAAAATATGCAATGCGATAATCCAATGTTTGTATTTCATAATAAGCAGGTTGAAGGACAGAAAAGAATATTCCAATTTTTATCAGATCATTTACCGGTAACTTGCGAATGGGATGATTTCATTTATCTATCCCAGCTTAACCAAGGATTAGCTCTAAAGAATTGCATTGAGCATTGGAGATCTAATTCACCTGTTACAAAAGGGGCTATAATCTGGCAGCTAAATGATTGTTGGCCCGCGGTAAGCTGGTCTATTATCGATTCTGATTTAATTCCCAAGCTATCATATTTCTTCGTTAGAAATGTTTTTGCTCCCAAGATAATTACAATTGAAAAAGAAGATTCATACCTTAAACTAAAATTAAATAATCATAATTGGGATGAAGTATTTACGGGTTGTTTGAAAATCCATTTAATTGAACAGCAATCTTGTAAAATAATTAATGACTATACTAAAGAAATTCACATCAATGATTGTGTTAATAACACTATCCAAAAAATACCGGTTGAGGAATTGGTTAAAAACGGAAAGTATATATTGGTAGCATCCGTATATAGTAAAGATGATAAATTGGTATGCAGAAATTTCTTTATAGAGCAAAGATGGAAGGATGTGAAACTACCTAAACCGAAAATAGACATTGAAATTAAAAGCGGAGCTGAAGCCGGTTACATTTGTCTAAAATCTGATTTGCCCGCCTTCTTTGTTGATTTATATCATCCTGAAATAAGTTTTTTAGATCGAGGTTTCATTCTTCTGCCAGGTGAAGAGAAAAGAATAATGCTTAAAAACAAACGGCATGTTCCTGTTGAAGTAGATGATATAGAATTATTTGTACTTAACAATTATTTGGATAACTAAATTAATATGTTGGTTAAAAGAACAGATGTTTTGATAGAGCCAAATCCGAACAGGGTTTTGTTAATGCCTTTTGATCTGAAATATGAACAACGAATTAGCAGAACAACAAATCAAGTATTCTATCTTTATGATGAACAACGGATTAGTAGAATAACAAATTATGTGTTCAATCTTTATAATCAAGAAGTGAACGAGGAAGTTGAAAAAATTTATAGCGAATTTAATGATAGGCATCGAAATTTTATAGAGGAATGTTTAATCCGTTGTGAAGAAATAATAAGGTTAATTGGTTTTAAGAAAAACTTAAGCGAAAATCATAAAATACTGGTAGGGTCTTATTTCCTTAAAGAATTTTCTGTAGAATCTGCCGCCTTGTTTAATCCCTCAATTGTTTTACACCCCGATCAATCCAAATTAAAAAATGGAGAATGCAGATTCATTCTTAGCTTACGGGCTACCGGTGAAGGGCACATATCTTCAATTGTTTTTCGGTCTGGCATCCTTGATTCTAATAGCAACGTGGTTTTTGAAAAACCAAGCAAATACATAACCGCACCCTCTAAGGTGGCGATAAACAAAATGAACTATGAACTGAATTATGATCCGAGTATAGATATAAGTGAACGTATAATATTTCCTTTAACCCCTGATGAATCGAACGGAATTGAGGATGCCAGATTTGTAAAGTTTAGTGGTTCCGGTAATGATACTTACTTTGCAACTTATTCAGCATACGATGGAAAAAATATTGTATCCAAATTACTTCAAACAAATGAATTCACTCAATTTAAAATTAAAACTTTAAATGGTTCGGAATCAAAAAATAAAGGTATGGCACTATTCCCTAGAAAAATAAATGGAAGATACGCTATGCTTTCCAGGCAGGACGGGGAAAGTAACTTTATTATGTATTCCGATGATCTTTATAATTGGAACTCGAAAGAAATACTAACAATACCTGAACATTCCTGGGAATTGGTACAGATGGGTAATTGTGGAGCGCCAATTGAAACCGATGAAGGATGGTTGGTATTAACACACGGTGTTGGTCCGCTTAGGAAATATTCCATCAATGCCATTTTATTAGACCTTAATGCTCCGACAAAAATAATCGGAAGACTGAAGCAGCCGATTTTAGAGGCTAATGAAAACGAACGTGAGGGTTATGTACCGAATGTTGTTTATAGTTGCGGTGGGATTATACATAATGACCAATTAGTATTGCCGTATGCAGTTTCAGATTATTTAACAAGTTTTGCGTTTGTTGATCTAAAGGAATTGCTTCAAAAATTAATTAAATCAAAGTGATTAAAAAACTGAGTATTGCAGGCAATAATTATTATTCATAAAATATAAAAAAGAATGAGACGTGTATTTATTTCAAAATATTTTTATGTAATTGTTATTGGAATATTACTCCCGTTAAATGAAGTTTTATCGCAACAAATTAGCATTAGTAGAATTGAACAAATGCCCAACAGCCCATCGTCGTTTGAAATTCCGGACTGGAAAAATGTTGCAATTGAATATGATTCATTAGTGTATAATCTTAATGCAGCCGGTGAATATCTCCCATTGATTTTTATAATTACAAACACAATTAATTACCCTGCACAAAATAGCTTTGGGTTACACTCTTATGTCGGTACAAATTATCCTAATCTTGGCGAAGCAATAAACGTTATTCCTTCTATTATTGGTGCTTCATTGAGTGGTATAGATAAAAGTAATCAGAATGGTTATAATTGGGTATTAATGAGTGAGGAATATTTTAATAAAAGAAAGGGAGAAGAAGTCTATTTAAATACACCAAATTCCAGTAGCGGAAATGACTGGTGGTATGACACAATGCCGGATGTTTTTTTCTATCAATTATTTAGTTTATATCCGAATACAGGAGATTTTAATTATCAATTTACAT
>DRJC01000058.1 GCA_011052365.1 Ignavibacteria bacterium | reverse complement strand
ATAAAATTCTTGTCAATATTAAATTCTTTTAAATTGAATTTAACTTTCAGTGTCTTTGCAAATGCTAAAAAGTTTTTCAGTGTGGAAGCGTTAATCTTAAAATCTTTATTGAATGATTTCAAATTATTACTGTATTTATTAATAATATTTTGTTTTTTTGTTTCCAAATATCTTAGAATAAATTGATAGAAAACATTTTTCCTTAATAAATTAGTAGTATAAACGGTGCTTTTTTCAGATTTAATTACGTAATCCGGTGTAATTCCTCCACCCCCGTAAACTTTTCTTCCACCTTTTGTTTTAAAAAACTTTGCCGATGAATCTTTATCGGCTTTATGATTCAGATTATCTCCATTGACTAAAGTAGAATCGCCTGCATCGTGGTAATACTCTTCTTTGTTTAGATTTTTGTAATCTCTTTGTATAAGTCTGCCCGAAGGAGTATAATATTTAGCAATTGTAAGTCTAATGGCAGAACCATCAGGTAAAGTAAATTGCCTCTGGACAAGACCTTTACCGAAGGTGGTGGTTCCCACAATAAGCCCTCTATCCCAGTCCTGTACAGCTCCTGAAACAATTTCACTAGCGCTGGCAGAACCTTTATTTACTAAAATTATCAACGGTATCTTTTCAAAATCAGATTTATACGAAGCATCAAATTCTTCGTTGAATTCTTTTCTTCTTCCTTTTGTGTAAACTATTTTTTTATTACCGGAGATAAAAAAATCAGCAACTTTTACTGCTTGATTTAAATATCCACCGGGATTTCCACGTAAATCAAGTATTAAACGATTCATTCCTTTTTGTTTCAAGTCTTTTAATGCGTCCAACAACTCACTTGAAGTTGTTCCTGAAAATCTTGATACACTTACGTAACCGACATCTTTATTTATCATTAAATATGCATCTACCGAATGAATTGGAATTTTATCCCTTGTGATAGTGTACTCAATAGGATTATCTACACCGTATCTTAAAATTGTTACTTTTACTTTTGTACCTGCTTTCCCTCTAAGTTTTTGTCTAACTTGATCGTTTGTAATTCCGATTGCACTTTTCCCCTCAATTTTAATAATTCTATCTCCGGATTGAATTCCCAACTTTTCACTGGGTCCACCTGTTATCGGCGCAACAACTGTTAGTGTGTCGTCTATAACTTGAAACTCAATTCCAATCCCATCAAAATTTCCTCGAAATGATTCTTCTATGTTTTTTAATCTTTTTGCATTAATGTACACACTATGGGGATCCAATTTATCCAACATCCCTGTAATTGCTGCTTCTACTAATTTGGGTGTATCAACTTTTTCAACATAATATCTTTGTGTTAACCTTAATACGTTATCCATTTTTTCAATGCCGTCCTGTAGGTTATCATTCGAAAATACTTTTTGAAATTGAATGCCTAAAACAATACCAATTGTTAAAAGTAAAACACTAATCGGGATTTTAAATTTTTTCATTTTTTTACCGTTATAACTTAAAGTTCATTGTAAGAAATATTTCTAAATTTTTATTGTTTATTGATTTTTGAAGAGATTGTACTTTATACTGAAGTCTTCCTTCAAAAAAGAAATCTTTAAAAGGTTGATAAACCATTTTAGTACTAAACATTCTTGTAACTTCCTTATCTCCATCAAGGAAAGGAGCGTCCCTCGAGTCAGAAGACCTGTGCCCGGATAATAAATCTCCTCCAACATTTTTTTTAATTGTTCCGTCGGGATTCAACGGATTAGCACCATGTACATAATAACTAAAAGAAGCAGCTAAATTCAACCTGTTTGTAAACCTATAATTTAATTGAGCAAAAAACAATTCACTGTTGGGTTGCATAAAAGAGGCTAACCCGAATCCATCATTATCAAAAGTATTTCTGGGAAGCCTGTTGGTGTAAACATAGGGATCAATCCTTATGTACTCAAACTGAAAATCCAATGGTACAATTTTATATAAATTATTAGAAAGAAATCCCACGTTATATATAAATTGATTTCCCCAATATGGCGAACCAAATTTAGTGACTTGAATATCGTCCATAAACAACAAACCGTAAATTTTAAGTCCTTTAATAGATTTGTTATTAAAATCCAGAATAACTATAGAATTATCACGATCTTTATTATTGTTCTGAGCAGTTTTGTAAAGAATGAATGGATTGATATAATTTATGTCCAATGATCTTCCACCATAAATTATCATTTCCGCTGCACCGATATTAAAATCATCTGATATATTAAGACCTATTCTGTGATATCCGATATATTTTTCCTGAACTACATTTGAACCACCGGTAATAGTATTATTTAGATAACTTGTATTCCCTATTAACTTTCCATGGAAATATGAAACCTCAACCGATTTGTAATGCATTTTTAAGTAAAGGTTATCAAATATAGGAGCATTATTTCCCAGAACAGCTTTAACCGGTCCATACCCAATATTCATTCGGTCTCTTCCAAATTTAACTTTCACTAAACCAAGGTCTGCTGTTAAATACCCTGCGGTTGTCATATCAAAAGAACCAAAATTCCGGTACTTATAGTTATACTTCAGCTCTTGTTTAAGTAACGCAGCTTCTCTTTGACCAAAAATATAGCCATTGCCACCTCTGTAAAAGAAACCGATTTTATTGAAAAAGCTACCTCTTATCTGAAGTTGCATCTGCCATATAGTTGCTGATATCTCACGACCCTGTTCATTATAATTTGCATAAATTGCCTGTGATGCGCCTACAGAATTAAAAAATAAGTTAACTTTTTTTGATGTATCATTAACAAAGTATAGATACTTTTCACCCTGAGAAAGGAAATTATAATGATCCCCTCCAATTAATTTTTCGGATTTTTTTAATGTGCCGTATAGTTCAAGTTCAAATTCCGCTTCAAAGTCAATTAATAATTTTTTATCTGCGTTATCAAGTTTCTTGCGGTTATTAATTATTTCTCTAAGGTATACGGTAATTTCATTTCTCGATTTTGGAATTTCCAGTGAATTGTATCTCTGTATATTATGCAGCGTTTCCATCCTTTCCAGGAAATCATAAACCGGGTTATTTGCCAGAACATATTCAGCTTGTCCAAATAAATTGACTGCCGAAAAAAACAGAATGAAAAAGGTGATTCTAAATCGTGTAATTCCGGTTCGTTTTATAATTTTATGCTTCAAGTATTATCCCTAAATGCTTATGATAACAGAATATATTCCATCCAATAAGACTTATTGTTTATGTGTTATTTACTCTCATTCTTCATCTGTGGAAAGAAAATCACATCTCTAATAGATGTTTGATTTGTTAATAACATAACAAGTCTGTCAATTCCGATTCCTAATCCTGCTGTTGGCGGCATACCGTATTCTAATGCTCTTAAAAAATCATTGTCAATTACGTGTGCTTCTTCATCGCCTTGCTCTTTATATCGTACTTGTTCTTCAAATCTTTTCTTTTGATCGATGGGATCATTTAATTCGGAAAAAGCATTACAGATTTCTCTTCCTGCAACATATCCTTCAAACCTTTCAACTACTCCTTCTAAACTTCTGTGTTTTTTTGCCAAAGGTGATAATTCAACAGGATAATCAATTACAAAAGAAGGATCAATCAGTTCAGGTTGTATAACTACTGAAAATATTTCATCAATTAGTTTTGCTTTTCCACTTATTCCGTCTAAATCGCAACCAACTTTTTTAGCAGTTTCTTTCAATAGATTTTCATCCGCATTAAGTATATCAACCCCGGTTTTTTCTTTTAACGATTCAATCATCGATACTCTTTTCCACTTGGGAGCAAAATCTATATCCATTCCATCGTAATTAAATTTGGAAGTATTAAAAACATCATTACAAATATTTAATATCATCTCTTCAACAAAGGACATCATCCAGTGATAATCTTTATAAGGAACATACAATTCCATCATTGTAAATTCCGGGTTGTGTGTTTTATCCATTCCTTCATTTCTAAAATCTTTCGATATTTCAAATACACCGTTGAAACCGCCTACAATAAGACGCTTAAGATATAACTCATCTGCAATTCTTAAATATAGTTCCGTGTCTAATGCATTGTGATGTGTTATAAATGGTTTTGCTGCTGCTCCGCCGTAAAGAGGCTGAAGTATCGGCGTTTCGACTTCAAGATAACCCTTAGCTTCTAAAAAATTTCTCATCGATGAAGTAATTTTACTACGCTTAACAAAAACATCTCTTACTTCGGGGTTTACAATCAGGTCAACATAGCGTTGTCTGTATCTTAATTCTTTATCCGTAAATTGGTCGTGAATAACCTTGTTCCCCTCTTCGTCTATAGATTCTTTAGCTATAGGCAAAGGACGCATTGATTTTGTGAGCAAGGTAAGTTCGGTAACGTGTACAGAAATTTCACCTGTTTTTGTTTTAAATGTATATCCCTCAATGCCTACAATATCCCCTATGTCCATTAATTTAAAAGCAGTGTATTGTTCTTTTATCTCATCTTTTCTCAAGTAAATTTGAATGCGACCGAAGGCATCTTGAATGTGGGCAAAAGAAGCTTTACCCATTTTACGTAATGCCATTAATCTGCCGGCAATCTTTACTTCTTTCTTTTCATCATCAACAAATTCTTCTTTTATTTTTTTTGAATTTGAATTTACTTCAAACTTATACGCGAAAGGTTCAACACCTCTCGATTTTAATTCAGTTAGTTCATCTTTACGTCTTTTTAATAAAACATTTAACTCATTCTGATTATTATCCACTTAACCTCCGAAAGTCCAATAGTTAATTATAATTTTTATATACCGATTTAATTTCTTCTTTTGAAATAACCCTATATTTACCCAAGGGCACATCTGCTGTAAACTGTCCAAAATATTTTCTGTCTAATTCAACCACATTATATCCAAGTGTACTGAACATATCTTTTACAAAGTGGTTCCTGCCTTCAACTGCAGAAACTTCTACAACTGTTTTCTTTTTAATATCAGGGAAATTGATTTTTACAAATTTTCCTTTCCTGTTGTTGATGTAAACTCCTTTTAGTAGTTTAATTTCATCTTCCTTTGTCAAAGGTCTATTTAAAGTTACTGCATAAATTTTTCTTATTTTATGTTTGGGATGGGTTAGGAAATTTGAGAAATCACCATCGTTTGTCAATAAAAGCACACCGGTTGTGTTGTAATCAAGTCTTCCGACAGGAAATATTTTTTCGTTTGTTTTAATAATATCAATTACCGTTTTCCTGTTTCTCTCGTCCTTTGTTGATGTTATAACAGCTTTAGGTTTATTTAATAAAATGTATATATGTTTTTTGGGTTTAATTTTTTCACCATCAACAAACACTTCATCATCGCCTTCATTAATTTTATGGGACAAATCGGTAATAGTTTTATTATTTATTGTTACCCGTCCTTCAAGTATATATTTTTCAGCGTTTCTTCTTGAACAAAGACCGCTCTCCGCAATATATTTATTCAGCCGTATCGTCATTAGGTTCCTCTTCCTGGGTTTCGTTTTCGACTTCTTCTTCAATCGCATTCATCATTATTTTTCTTTTCTGTTCCAAGAAATCTTCATCCTGCATAATCTCTTCGATCTCACGAGGTTTGGGTAAATCTTTTAAATTATTTAATGCAAAATATTTTAAGAACTCCGATGTTGTTTTATACAACAGGGGTCTTCCGACCGTATCGGAACGTCCTGAGATATTAATTAGTTTTTTATCAAGCAAAGTATTTATCATATAATCGCTGTTTACACCCCTGATAGATTCGAGTTCTGGTTTTGTAATGGGCTGCTTGTATGCAATTATAGAGAGAGTTTCCAAGGCAGCCTGGCTCAATCTTCTTTTGCTTTTTTCTGATGTTAAATAACCGATGTAATTTGCATATTCTTCTTTTGTTGCAAAGATATATCCTTCAGCAATATGTTTAATTTCAAAAGCCCTGCTTTCTTCCTCATAATTAGCATTTAGACTCTCAACACTTTTTTCAATATCTTCTTCGGTGATTTGAATATCTTCTCCGTCTATTCCTTTTACAGCTTTAATTATTTCTTTTGAAGGGACTACATCATCAGAAGAAAAGATTAAAGCCTCAATTATTGATTTGTATATTTTGTCCATTTGACGTCTTGTATATTATGAAATCATTAAAATTATTTGAAATTCTCAGACCTATTTCGCCGGCTTTTGTTAATTCCAACAAAGCAATAAAGGTGATGACTATTCTAATTTTCTCGTGCATATCGGCAACTAATCTTAAAAAATTTACCTCGGCATCTTTTAATAGATTATCCAAAATAAACTTAATTTGTTCATCAATTGTAATATTTATTTTTTTAACTTCGTGAAAAAACTCAGGCTTTATGTTTTCAATAGCTGATTTGAATGCTTTTGCTAAATCAAATACCGTAATGTTTTTTAATAACGTATCATATTCAGGCGGAGTTACTTTTATATCTTCTTGAAAATTCCCTCTAAAATTTAGTTTCCGCTGCTTTGATTCCATATAAGAAAGTTCTTCCGAAACTTCTTTGTACTTTTTATATTCCAATAAAGCTTGAACAAGGTCACTCCTCGGATCAATTTCTTCACCTTTCTCATCAATTTCTCTCGGCAAAAGCATTCTTACTTTTATACGCATTAGAGTTGATGCCATAAGAATAAAATCACCGGCAGTTTCAAGGTCCAGCATTTTTATCAGGTTTACATATTCCAGAAATTCTTTGGTGATTTTAGAAATTGGAATGTCGTAAATATCAAGTTCATCTCTTTTAATGAAAAAAAGGAGCAGGTCTAAAGGTCCCTCAAATTGATCTAATTTTATCTTATAGAAACTCATCCTAATTTCATTTTATTTCTGACTTCATTCATCGTAGCTTCTGCTATTTTTTTTCCGCGTTTTTCACCGTCTGATAAAACATCTTTTACTTCGTCAATATTTTTTTTGTAATAATTTCTTTTTTCAATTATAGGCTCTAAAAATTTTGATATCTTTTCAGCACATTTCATTTTACAATCAAAGCATCCTAATTCACCGCTTCTGCAACCCGCAGCAATAGAGTCTGATTCATCCGGGTTAAACTTTGTTTGGTAAGAATAAACCAAACAAATTTCCGGTCTGCCGGGATCACCTTTTCTTATTTTCTGGGGATCGGTTACTGCTTTTTTTAATTTTTTCTTTACGGTTTCGGGGTCATCAGAAAGCAGGATTGTATTGTTCAGCGACTTACTCATTTTTGCGACTCCGTCCAACCCGGGCAATCTTGAAAATTTTGTAAGTAAAGGTTCGGGTAGAGGAAAAACTTTCCCATATTGATTATTAAATCTTCTTGCAATCTCGCGGGAGATTTCAACGTTGGCAACCTGGTCTTCTCCTACAGGAACAAAATCCCCTTTGTATAAAAGTATGTCCGCAGTTTGCAGCACAGGATATCCTAAATGTCCGTAAACTACCTTATCGATATGAAGGTCTCTTACCTGGTCTTTTAATGTAGGATTTCTTTCCAACCTGTTAACAGATATAAGCATGCTAAAGATTAAATGTAACTCCGTATGTTCTTTTATCTGTGACTGTCTGAACATTGGGCTTTTGCTTGGGTCAAGCCCTACGGCAAGCCAGTCAATAAGCATATCTATTGAATCATCATAGATCGAATCGGTTTTAAGATTAGTAGTTAAAGCATGGTAATCGGCAATAAGATGGAAGCTATCAAAATCATCCTGAAGTTTAACCCAATTTTCCAAAGCTCCGACATAGTGACCTAAATGAAGTTTGCCTGTAGGTCGCATTCCGCTGAGTATTCTTTTTTTCTGCATT
>DRJC01000057.1 GCA_011052365.1 Ignavibacteria bacterium | reverse complement strand
GGTTCTTTATAAAAGTGAATGGGTAGAACGCATTAATAAATTAGTTTAGCTAAAAAGAATCATGACACAAGAGGAGTTATTTTCAGCGGCACTAGGTATCCAGTCACCATGGTACATTGAGGCAATAAATTTAGATTTACCCAAAGGGGAGTTAAACATTACCGTTAACTTCAAACGAGGTTCAAAGTTTGAATATGTTGATAAACAAACAGGCGAAACAGGCGAATATAAAGCTTACGACACACAAGAGAAAAAGTGGCGACATATGAACTTTTTCCAATACAGATGCTATTTACATGCAAGGATACCACGAGTTAAATTGGGAGATGGTAAAATAAAACAAGTAAAGGCGCCATGGGAAGGGGTTGCCCATGGATTTACCCTTTTATTTGAGGCTTTGATAATGCAATTTGCAAAAGTAATGCCTGTGCATCAAATCTGTCAAATGGTAGGAACATACGATTATAAAGTATGGGATATTATTCAACGTTACACCCAAACCTGCCGTGAGCTATCCGACTATTCCGATGTCAAGCAGGTGGGCATGGATGAAACAGCCGCCCGTCGGGGGCATGATTATGTAACCTTATTCGTTGATATGCAAGAGAAGAAAACACTATTTGTTACCGAAGGCAAAAGCAGTGAAACTACTAAAGACTTTGTGGTAGACTTGCAAGAGCATGGTGGAGAAGCACAGAATATTGAACAGGTTTCCTGTGACATGTCTCCGGCTTTTATAAAAGGAGTAGAAGAAAATTTACCCATGGCAGATATTACTTTTGACAAGTTTCATATCATAAAGATAATAAACAAGGCCGTTGATCAGGTTAGAAAACAGGAAGTAAAAACAAATCCAATGCTTAAAGACAGCAAATTTGTGTTTCTGAAGAATCAGATAAATTATACCGTAAAGCAAAAAGAAAAATACCAAAGCATTAGTATGAGTAAACTAAATATCAAGACCTTTAGAGCGTTACGAATAAGAGAAGCATTTCAACAAATCTATCTGTGTGACAACAAAGAAAGTTTTGAACCACTCTTAAACAAATGGTATTTTTGGGCGACACATTGCCGAATACCCCAGATTATTGAAGTGGCTAAAACAATTAAGCGTCACTGGAAAGGTGTGCTAAATTGGGCAAATAGCAGAATTACAAATGGAATCCTTGAGGGCTTTAATTCAATCTTTCAGGCAGCTAAAGCAAAAGCCAGAGGCTATAAAAAAACAGAAACAATTAAAGCTATTATTTATTTGCTTACTGCTAAACTCGACTTCTCTCAGGTTAATCATTATTGTTCTACCCACTCACTTTTATAAAGAACCAAATTTATATTATGAAAAAAAAATTTGCTGTATTTATTTCAGGATATGGACGAGGTGCAATTGAAATTATTAAAGATTATAAGTTTGGATTAGTAAGGCCTGAGTTATCTCTTTTATTAAGTGATAATAAAATGTCTTATGCACTTGAGATTGCAAAGAAAAATTCTATTTCTACAGTTGTAATCGAAAAAAATAAGTATAAGAGTAAATGTTATTTTGAAGAAGAAATAATTAATGAATTAAAAAAAAAGGAAATTGATTATATATTTTTAGCTGGATGGATGAATATTATTGGACAAACTATTCTATCAATTTATCCGAATAAAATTGTAAATATTCATCCATCACTTTTGCCTAGTTTTAAGGGGTTGAACGCTATCGAACAAGCATTAAAATATGGGGTTAAAATAACGGGGGTTACTACTCACATTGTAGATAATCTCATTGATAATGGTAAAATATTAAAGCAAATTCCAATTTCTGTTGAATCCAACGATACATTCAAAACATTGGATAATAAAATATTCAAAGCCGGGACTATTTTAACGTTAGAAACAATAAATGAATACTTTATATAGAATTTTATCACTGAAAGATAGTGAAGAATGGAATAAATATCTAAATATGCTGCCATATGCACAGCAAGATATATATTTTTCTCCTCAATATTATTTTTTATATGAGAGTTATGGTGATGGGGAAGCGATATGTTTTGTTTATCAACAAGGTAATAAAATAGCCTTATATCCTTTTTTAAAAAATAGTATTAACAAACTGGGATATAGACTTGATACAGAATATTTTGATATACAAGGTGCATATGGTTACAATGGGGTTATTACAAATTGCGAAGAAACAGAATTTAAAGATGGTTTTTATCAAGCATTTAATGCTTTTTGTCAGAAAGAAAATATTGTAGCAGAGTTTACGCGTTCTCATCCTTTGCTTCAAAATCATAAGTTTTCGAAAGAATATATGACCGTTCTTTACAACAGAAAAACAGTTTTTCTAAATCTTCAACAAACCGAAGAAGAAATATGGGAGAAGTCCTACTCTTCCAGTAATCGAAATAAGATACGAAAAGCGTTAAAAAACAATGTTGAAATTATAGTAAGTAAACAACAAGACGATTACCTTTCCTTCTACAATATTTATGTGGAAACAATGCAGGATGTTAATTCTGATAGATATTTGTTTTTTAATCAGCAATATTTTATAGATTTCTTAAAGCAAATGCCAAATAATCATAAACTAATATTAGCAAAACTTAATGGCGAGATAATTGGCGGAATGATATTAATGTTCTATAATAATTATGCGCACTATCATTTGTCAGCCAGAAAAAAGGAATATGGTAAATATGCAACAAACAATCTTTTTTTGGATTATGCAATTAAAGAATCCAAAACACAAGGCTGTAAGTTTTTTCATTTTGGTGGAGGAACGACTTCCGATGAGAAAGATTCTTTATTAAAATTTAAATCTAATTTTTCAAAGGATAAATCATCATTTTACATTGGAAAGAAAGTTCACAATAAGGAAGTTTACAGTGCTATAATTAAGCAATGGAAAGAGAAATTCACTAAAAGTTATTCTAAAAATAATCAAGTGATTTTGGGATACAGAATTCTTGAATGAAAAATCTAATAAGCTTTGGTTAAATGAAAATACAGATGGGGGTGGTAATATATGAAGACTAAACCAAAAATTTGGCTTTCTTCTCCGCATATGGGTAAAATGGAGCAGCAATTCGTAAAAGAAGCTTTCGATACCAATTGGATAGCCCCGGTAGGTCCGCATATCAATGCTTTTGAAGAAGATATATGTCAATATACAGGAATTAAGTATGCTGTTGCATTAAGTTCTGGTACGGCAGCTTTACATATTGCTCTTATACTTTTAGGAATAGGGAAGGGGGATATTGTACTTTGTCAGAGCATGACGTTCTCTGCATCAGCCAACCCCATTGTTTATCAGGGAGCAACTCCTGTTTTTATCGATTCGGAAGAGGATACATGGAATATGAGTCCATTGTTTTTGGAAGAGGCAATAAAAAGCAGACTAAAAAAAGGAAAGAAGCCAGTAGCTATTATTGTTGTGGATTTATACGGCATGCCTGCAAAGTTAGAAGAAATATCAGGCATTGCTCTAAAATATAATATTCCGCTTATTGAAGATGCAGCTGAGGCCCTGGGATCACACATTAATAGTAAAATGTGTGGAAGATTTGGAAAACTAAGTGTACTATCATTTAATGGAAATAAAATAATAACCACAAGTGGTGGTGGTGCCTTACTGTCGGAAGATGAGGAAATTATTAATAAATCACGATTCTTGGCTTCTCAAGCCAGAGATACTGCACCTCATTTTCAGCATTCAAGTATTGGTTATAATTATCGTATAAGTAATGTGTTAGCTGGTATTGGCAGGGGACAGATGATTGTATTGCCAGAAAGGATTAGACAAAGAAGAAAAAATTTCGAGAGATACAGCACATACTTTAAAGAAATAGCTAAAAGAGGATATATTATTAATTTTCAACCAGAACCAAAAGGCTTTTATTCAAATCGTTGGCTAACAGTAATCACAATAGATCCTGCTGTTAATAATAGAATTACAAGGGAAGATTTACGTTTGGCTTTTATGCAGGAAAATATCGAATCACGCCCGTTATGGAAACCAATGCATTTACAACCTGTCTTCAATAATGCTCCGTTTTATGGAAATGGTATTTCTGAAAAACTTTTTGAAATAGGATTATGTCTTCCTTCTGGCTCAAATTTGACGGCCTCAGATTTTGATAGGATACTTGGTGTAATGAATAATTTATTTTGCTAACTGATTAGGTTTGGAAATTAATTTGTAAATTTGTAAATAAAAGTATTTTTCAATTTTGAAAACAAGACAGTATAAGACCCTGACTTCTGTGTTATCAAACATTGTCCCGGTT
>DRJC01000056.1 GCA_011052365.1 Ignavibacteria bacterium | reverse complement strand
TAATCGGAGTTGGGGACAAAAGAATGGTGATTGAAGTTGGTTCTAATAAAACAACATATAAACAAGTCATACAAACTATGAAAAAAGTAAACGCTATATACGGCATTATTATTTCCGAAAAAGTAGACGCACTGGAATACAACGAAGAAGAAAATGCAGTAAAAATCCCATTAAATTATTTTCTGCTTACTTAACGCATTACTTTCCCCAAAATTTACTTAGACATTCAAACGCATTTATTACACCACATTTATTTAAAAACAAAGGTGTCTGACCCCTTTTATGCTTTTATGACTATCGTCCTAACGGTCGATGCGCATGAATAGTATCGCAAGGTATGCATAGCCAAAAGAAAGCTCTGGTGTTATACTTAGAAATATATGACAGGAGTCTATATGACAGGAGTCAAATATAAAAATTCCCCTATCCGCGAAGCAATTTTTGATGTCAGATTTAAGTTTGAAAAACAACTTGAAATGAGTATTTTTGAGAGTTTCTTTAAAGAAATTCAAGAAATTTATCCGAAAAGAGAAGTTCTTAACACACAATCTTTTTCTTTCAAGCTAAAATTAGGAGAGAAGCCCAAAATGGATTCATCTGGTGGGCCAAAAGTAGGATTAAGACTTCAATCCAAAGATGGCACAAAATTTGTTCAAGCAAGAATGGATGGTTTTACATTTAGTCAATTAGAACCCTATGGTGATTGGGATTCATTTTTTACTGAAGCAAAGCGTCTCCTTGATGTTTATCAAGAAAAAACACACCCCATGTATGCTGAAAGAATAGCCCTAAGGTATGTGAATGCTGTAAAAATACCAGAAAAAAACTTCGATCTAGAGGACTATTTCTTAACTGCTCCAACCATCGCAAAAGACATTCCACAAAGTTTATTAAACTTTTTTCTAAGAGCCGTGATTAAGGACGATAGATCTGACAGTGTTGCAATTGTTAATCAAACAGTTGAAGACGCAAGAATTGTCGATGTGACTACTATAATATTTGATATAGATGTGTTCCAGGCGAATTTGAGGGTTGATCCTAGTGGAGCAGAGGCAAAAAAAATAATTGAAGCGCTTAAAGATTTCAGAACTAGAATATTTGAAGGGAGTCTAACTAAGAAAACTAAAGACAGTTTTGGATAACTATGATTACAACACCTACAGCTATTAATATAAAAAGTCCGTATTATGGGGCTGCGTCCACGGCTTTTTCTGGCGACGAGGCAGATTTAGTTCAATCAAATTTTATTAAAGCATTAGAGCATTTTACAAAAACCACTACAACAGAGACATTGGAACAAAAATTTAAGCGTCTGAGTACAAACTGGAAAGAAGATAATAAATTTTCATCACGTTCCTCATTGTTGTTATCAAATATTTATTATTTAGGCATAATCGCTATGGGTCAAGATGCTCTGCCGTACATATTTGAAGATTTAAAAAAAGGTCCAAATCATTGGTTTATTGCTTTAGCTATAATTACAGGAGCAAACCCAGTTTCTGAAGAAAGCAGGGGGAATATTTTGGCAATGACTGAAGCTTGGATTTCTTGGGGCAAAGAACATGGATACACTTCCTGATCGAGATAATGAATTAGAAGACAACTTCCCTGAGCTTTTGTCTGGTGGCGGTTATTCAATTACTAGCCCAAAGGATGTGACCTACAATTGTATTGGTTGGGCTGCTGATGATAAACGGTGGTGGTGGCCAGATCCGTTATATCAAAACTATTGGCCCGCAGAGGTTCCAAGAGTTCCGACCCCGGAGGCTTTTATAATGGCTTATGAATTAATTGGTTATGGAGTATGTCAGAACTCTGATTTTGAAGAAGAATATGAAAAGATTGCTATTTATGTTAAGAAAAGCACTGGTGAGGTCACTCATGCATCACGACAATTAGACTGTAGTAGTTGGACGAGTAAATGCGGAGTACATCATGATATTAGTCATGAATTAAATGGGTTAAATAGTGAAGCGTATTCTTCCCCCGGAATTTTTATGAAAAGGTTAAAAAGTTAAAGTTATGTCCATTGGTTGGATAAATTGGATAAATTGGGTCAGCCACCATTAAGGTTATGTCAAGAGTTGAAAGGGTAGACGCAGGAGATCAAAAAGATACAGGACAGCACACAAGAACGGGGTCATGACCTATTAATCGGGAACGTTCTACTTTGTTACGAAATAGCTTCTGTCTTTTGTTGGGCTAACTACAAAGAATGGGTCATGACCTTATTTGTACTGACCCCATTTGTATATCATTTGCATCAAAAATGTCACAATTGCGTTTTTAATTTGCGCCGTATTCGGGAGATTTTGAGAGAAAATGTCACATTTCGCCATTGTAAATGTCACATTAATTTGCTAGTGTTTTAATATGAAATTTTTCAAACTCTTAACAAAGAAAGAACCGGTAGTCAGAGGATCAAGCGAATTTTCACGCTTTTTTCGCGAAGCATCATCACGAGAGAAAAAGAAAGTGTTTATGGAGGTGGCGCGTAAAGCAAGCGCCGACCAGAGAAAGGTCATTGAAAGCGCGCGCGCCATTGGCGAATCCCGTTAACGAGCGCATGTTCGTTATGTTCATACTTTTGACACCACACAACAACATATTTTATTATACCACATTTATTTAAAAACAAAGGTGTCTGACCCCTTTAATCTTTAATAAGGTGTCTGACTCCTTTTATTCAGGATTCCTGCATATATTCTGTGACGATTGTTATAATAACTCTGATTGTGTCATTACAATTGCGAAATATTATATGTTCTAGAACATCACTTCCGTATTTACGCAACGCATCGCTTATCAGTGCATGTATAAACGACTGTGTCGCTCCATTTACACCGGCAAAATCTATGGTGATTTTATCAGCGCGCGCAAGTGCCGGCATAAGTGTTTTCTCTCGAATATCTCTAGCAATATCTTTATTTTCGGCAAAATCTCTAACTAATGGTTGTAAGAGAATTGTAATCATATAAAAAGTGGTTTTTTATATCTAGCTTTTTTCCTTTCGCGAACAGCATGCCCATATGTATTGCGTATGTCATTTAAAAGGGTGGAGAATGCCTCGTGGTCGTCAAGCGCCATATCAATTCCAACTGCAGTTCCGTTCCATGTTGGCATATCCGCATACATAGAATGTCTGTCATCAAATGGGTCCGAATGCAGCTTGTTTCTTTGTTTGCGAGAGCCACTAATATTTTGTTTAAGTAGTTTAAAAAACCCATTGCCACTATATATTACGAAAAAATCATCATTAACTGCGGCGATAGACTTTATGAAAAATAAACCGGCTCCGGCATTTTCCGTTGTTCCACCATCTCTTCGTGTTGTTCCGGTAATCCCTGGCATAAGAGCCAAACGAATAGCGCTTATATCGTCTTGTGTCTTGTGTGAGTGTGCAAGTGAAGTGCGAATACCAATTCCAGTATCTGCAATGCCAATCCGGATTGTGTTGCTTTTTGGATAGTACTGCGCTGCTACAAAGGCCCCCTGTGGTGATTCAGAGTGCTCAATAACATTACGAAGAAGCTCGCTTACGATATAGCGAATTGATTCTGAATAATGTGATTCAAGATGCAAAAGCGGAGATGCCTCTTCTACAAAAGCTGATAGTTCCTCAGAATTTTTTATTTGAGTGAGCGGAACGAAACGCCCAGATGGATCATGCTCAATAACTGGAGTATCTGAATTAACACCAAGGAAATGGAATAATTTCATACGCTCAAAATAGTGTGCAGAGCGTGCTTCAAATGGTTCACACAAAATATTTCCTTTTGGCACTGTTTGCGCAAGTGATGCAATAATCGCGAGAATCATCGGGTGCACCGATATCCACTTTTTGTCCGCAGTTACATTGAGAGTTTCCGGTTTGGAAAAATCAATGCTTCTAAGGAATGGGTCAATGTTCCCAAGCCACGCACTATTTGGCAAGTGGATTTTCATATGTGTATTTTACCGGGAATCCCGGTAAAAAGTCAAGTTACCGGGAATCCCGGTAAAGTCCCTATTTCGGCATTACCGGTGCGAGGGGGGGATATATTGTTCTACTTCAAGCTACCTTACGATAGAATATATCTATGACAGAAGAAGAACAGCAAATTAAAAAAGAGGCAGAAGATTGACGATTATATGCCGGAAAGATACACTCAAGATACATTGCGCAGTGCGCTCAATACTATATGAAATTTTTAAAACTATTAACAAAAAAAGAACCAGCACCGAGAGGATCAAGCGAATTTTCACGCTTTTTTCGCGAAGCATCATCACGAGAGAAGAAGAAAGTATTTATGGAAGTAGCGCGCAAAGCAAGCGCTGATCAGAGAAAGGTCATTGAAAGAGCCGGGCTCGCTCATTGAAACATTGTCGTAGCGCCACACAGCTACCTCTAGTATAAGTATACATTTATTACACCACATTTATTTAAAAACAAAGGTGTCTGACCCCTTTTATTGACCCTTTTATTGACCTTGTAAAACAAGAGCGTGTACGAGTCCACCACCTCCGTACCAATGACCGACTTCCACAGAATACCCCTACAAACTCACACCGCGACACAACAAACAACATACCACCTAAAAATTGTGGGGCGGGGAATAGATTAAGAGTTTAATAATTTATGATACTTGGCGAGAAGAATATCCTGGTCTTTTGCAGCTTTTTTCGCCGCCTCCATTATAATCTTTTTATGGTTGCGTGAATTAAAGTATCTTTTCAGAAGCTCCTTTTTAATTTCTTTATCCTTGCTGCTCTTTTTTGTAAACATAGATATATATTATATATTATATATTATGCACTATACATTAGTTAAGAAGATCCATCAAATCTTCCTGTGAATATCTTTTAATGACCCCATTTTTATATTGTGATTGCAGGTATAACTCAACTCCCGGTTGGTTGAATTTTATATCTATTACTTTATTACTAGAATTTTTCAAGATACAGTGGATATTAACGCTGTTGCCGAAGTTTTGTTTTATTCTTTCAACATTTTCCTGAGATTTGAAATATTGTTCAATAAATTTTGTTTTGAGTATGTTTCTACCATCTATATATTCACGAGCCTTTGTATTTTCCCATGCGGCTAACGGGTCAAGATATAAATAATAAATATATATGCTCCTGTCTATCTTTATAGACCTTTTAATTATTTTTTCCATGGTACTGTAGTTTCCAAAAGTCCCATCGTGAATAAATGAAATATCATTCGTTAGACAATAATCACGTAAAATATCCAACCCTCTATTTACCGCTCTTTGTACAACATGAGCATTCCCTTTCGTTTGAGTTTCAACATTGGTTTTTTTGTATTGTGGTAGAAAACAGCGTATCTCATCTGCATCAATACGAATGAGTAAAGTTTTGGCTGATGGTGCACCTATGTCTTTTTGACCCAATCCCTTTGTTATATCGTTGCCTATTTGTTTAAGAACAGGTGTAATATATCTTTCTGAAAATTCAGTTTTCCCGGCTCCGGGAGAACCAGCCATAAAAAAAGTAGCAATGCCAATCTAATAGGGCATTTTTTTATGATGAACACATCAATTAATTCATCTTCTTTAGAATCTATAAATTTATATGCTTCATCACACACCTTTTGTTCCGCATTGTTTAGTTCCATACAAATTTTTTATTAGTAGAATCAATATTCATTATATATAGATATAGATATATAGAAATAGACCGAATATCAAAATTTGATAGTAATGATTATTCTGTCGTGTTGCATAGGTCTGACCTATGCATCTGAGGAAGTCCGACTTCCTCATCAACCTACTTTTGACACCCAACAGCAACATATTTTATTACACCACATTTATTTAAAAACAAAGGTGTCTGACCCCTTTTATCTGGTATCTGTGAAGTCCGACTTCCACACTCGTCGCCCCTGCGCCGGCTCCGCCGGCGCAGGGGGGCTCCCAAAAATCCCCCGCACCGGCAACTTTTACAAAAATCATCGGAAAATTACAAAACATTTTGCCACATTTGCAAATGCTTGACAATGAGAAATGAAAGGTAGAGGATGAAGCTACCACGAACGCTTGGGGCGAAGTGGATTACCAAAAGATAATTGCTCATAACATCTACGCAGCTACAGACAGCTCGTAAACGCGCTTTGCGCATACAAAATATATGAATAAAAAAACGCTCGTGAAC
>DRJC01000055.1 GCA_011052365.1 Ignavibacteria bacterium | reverse complement strand
TTAACAGGATTTATCTCATCAGAAAATAGTAATTTATAAATACCGTCAATCAAATCAGTGACATAACAAAAACTTCGTGTTTGAGAACCGTCACCAAATACGGTAATGTTTTCATTTCTTAATGCTTGCATTGTAAACGTAGGTAACGCTCGTCCGTCATCGGGTCTCATTCTTGGTCCGTAAGTGTTAAAAATTCTTACGATTCTAGTGTCAACAGAATGATATCTATTATAAGCCATTGTTATTGCTTCGGCAAAACGTTTTGCTTCGTCATAAACTCCTCTAGGTCCAATGGGATTTACGTTTCCCCAATAATCTTCTTTTTGCGGATGAACATCAGGGTCACCGTAGACTTCAGAAGTAGATGCCAAAAGTATTCTTGCATTTTTTTCTTTAGCAAGTCCGAGCACATTATGCGTACCGAGTGCTCCAACTTTAAGCGTTTGAATCGGTAATTTTAGATAGTCAATAGGACTTGCCGGAGATGCAAAATGTAAAATATAGTGAACTTCACCAGGTATAAAAATATAATTTGTAATATCGTGTTTTATAAAAAGGAAATCCTCATTACCTGCTAAGTGAGCAATGTTATTAGAGTTCCCTGTAATTAAATTATCAACACAAACAACTCTGAAACCTTCATTAATAAATTTATCGCACAAATGGGAACCCAGAAACCCGGCTCCTCCGGTAATCACAACAGATTCTTTTGCCAATATTACTCCGTTCTAAAATTTTAATGTTATTTTTCTTAATGAAATAATGCTTACGGCAAGACCAATTACGGGACCTAAAACCGCAAGAAATATTAAACTAATTTTACTTTCAAACCCTAACAGTTCCCTAATAGGTAAATAATTCGATAGGAAATATACGAACATATAACCAATAACAAATAATATTACTGTCGAAAACACACCGATAAAAAAACCATTTAATATGATGGGTATTTTAATTGTAGAAAGTTTAGCCCCGACAAGTTTCATTGTATTTAGTTCTGTGTACTTAGAGTTAATGACCAATAGAATTGTACTGTAAACTATGTATAGAGAAATAAAGAATATTACTAAAGCAAAAATAAAAATATAATTTTTCATTCTATCCAAATAAGATATCAGTTTATATATATAATCATACTTTAATGAAACTTCATTCACACCTACAAAAGAAGATAGTTTCTTCACTACGTTCTTTATAGATGTCCGTGTTACATATTCCCCTTTTAATGAAACAGCAAATGAAGCGGGAAGCGGGTTATAATCAATTAGCTTTCTGAAATCTTCCCCGGTATCCTTTATAAATAATTCCGCCGCTTTTTTCTTATCGATATATCTAACTGAATAAACAAACTTCTCGTTACTAATTTTCTTTTTAAGATTATTAATGTCTTTCTTTGTTATAGTATCATTAAGAAAAACATTAATATTAACGCTTCTCTTTAATTTGTTTTGAAGATAATTTGAAAAGTTGATTGAAAAAACAGATGCACTTATCAAAGCCAATGCAATACTCATAGATATGAGTGAAAGGAAAAAAGAAGACTTTGCCCTTGCGATTAATCTAAACGATTCTTTTATCCAGAAAAAAATCATATAATAAAATTCAATATTTTTTAATTAAACTTTAATTTACAAAAAAAATTAAAAACTCGATTCATCAATCCATTTTACCATTTGCCAATTACTTTTTGATGTTTTTCGTTCCAAAAGTAAATTAACACGACCGTCAATTCTTATAACATCTGTCGGGTTAAAGGTAACTGTTAAATTAAAACTTCTTACAATTGTAGCATTTGAAGTATCAATAGTAGATAAAATTATGTTATTCCAAATAAGGTCAAGTCTTTGTGAATTTGTAAAGAGTCCGTTAGTGGTTTTCATTTCGTCATCTCTCCCCCACGAAACATCAAACCCTTTATCATAATCCCTGAAAGTAAAAACAAAATCTTTACTTACTAATTTCCCGTAAATACTTGTATCCCTAAAAGTATAAGCAAATTGAAAGTTTTGAAACAACCCTTCTATTGTCGTAAGGTCAGATAGAGTTTGTGATGAATTATTGGGAGATAAATCTAGTTTTGGCGAAAAAGGATTTTTACACCCTGCTAAAATCAAAAGTATAAAGGTAATATTTAAAATCAGTTTTTTAATAAAGCCTGCCTTTTAGTTCACTCCAACTTGGCAGGTTGCTACTCTTTGTATCCTGCCAAAAATAAATAGTCCAGATTGCTCTTGAATCCCTTATCATGCTAAATCTCAGTTCACCCTGATAATTAGATTTTATGTCCGCACTAATGCTTGGTATACTTATAAAATATGAAGCAGTATAAAATAAGCTGTCACCCTGGGGACTTGAAGATGTATTTGATAAATTCAATGTTATTGGTTGATCTTTCTGCACTTTTGAAATGAGATTATTAAAATACTGCTGTTCATTTCTTACACCCCAGTTATTTGCAAGTGCCGGAAACTGGGATATAGCGGAACTTGATGCCGAAAAAGTGAATATCTTATTAGTAAAATTTGGGTCTGAAAAAGATAATAAATAGTTTTCCAGGTTTTTATCTTTAAGAGAATTAACTAGGTTCTGAATTAAAAGATCGGGGGTAACAGGTGTTTGATAATTTGAACGTGATTTATTTGGCGGTTCAGCAACCCTTGTTGTAAATATATCACACCCGCTTAAAATAGATAGAAGTAATATGACAAAAACAAATCTCATTTCCGGGCTATTATAATAATTCTATCCGAAAGATTCTCATCAAATTCGGTTCCATCAAAAGAACCGAAAATATTTTTTATATTAAAATTTGTCAATTCCAACCTACTTTTTATTTCATTCAAACTATAAATTTTTACCGATTCGTTAAAATGTTCTTCCCTTCCATTTTTTTTAATTATAATATCTTTTATCACTCTACCTTTTTCTATCCGCCTATTCTGTATTATTTCTTCGTCCTCAATTCTTGAAATTGAATTGGGTGTTAAATTTGCTTCCAAATACTTTTTGTTAAAATAATCAAATACAAAAAAACCGTTTTCGTTCAAATGATTATAAGCAGTTTTAAAAACTTTAAAATTTTCTTCATCACTTTCAAAATAGCCAAAACTTGTAAACAAATTTAGTACAAGATCAAACTTAACATCAATGTAAAAATCACGTATATCGGCACGTATAAAATCTATGTCGACTCCGGCTTTTTGTGCATTCACCTTCGCATTATTAAGTAGGTTTTTGCTAAGATCAAATGCAGTTACAATAAATCCTTTTTTAGCAAATTCAATCGAATGTCTTCCTGCACCGCAGGCAATATCCAATATCTTTGATTTATTTTTGATATTTGTAATTGAGATTATTGATTCAACAAGCAGGCGAGCTTCCTTTTCATCCCTGTGTTTGTATACCTTTAAATATTCTTCGCTTTCAAACCAGCTTTCAAACCATTCAGTCATTATATTTCTATTCTTCCAAGAACAGCTCTTCCGATTGTTGCTTCATCTGCAAATTCAAGATCACCACCGACAGGCAAACCTCTTGCTATTCTTGATATTTTTACTCCTAAAGGTTTTAACAACTTAGAAAGATAAAGTATTGTCGTTTCACCTTCGGTATCAGGATTGAGTGCTAATATTAATTCTTTAAATTCTTCGTTTTCAAATCTTTTAATCAATTCTTTTATTTTCAGATCATCGGGTCCTATACCGGAAAGGGGCGACAGCACCCCTCCAAGTACATGGTAACCACCGTTAAACTCGTGTGTTTTCTCAATTGCAATCACATCGCTTGCTTCTTCAACAACGCATAGGAGAGTGTGGTCTCTTTTATCGCTCTCACAAATCTCACACAACTCACCTACTGAAAGATTAAAACACCTTGAGCAAAATCGAAGTTTAGTTTTTAGATCTTTAATGGCATTTACAAAACTATCAACTTCATCTTTATCTTTTTTTAGAATATGAATTGCTAATCTTTGAGCTGTCTTTTTACCGATACTTGGCAGTTTGCTGAATTCTTCAATTGCAATTTGTAGTGGTTCGGCTATCTTCACTATTATAACCCCGGAATATTGAGTCCGGGAGGAATCATTCCCTTTGTTACTTTTGCCATTTCTTCTTCTGCTAATTTTGAAGCTGATTGTAATGCCTTATTAACCGCAGCAACAACTAAATCCTCAAGAATTTCTTTGTCATCAGCATTAATTACCTGTGGATCAATTTCCACTGACACAATCTCTTTATTACCGTTAGCCGTAGCTTTTATCATTCCACCGCCGGCTTCTTCACTTACTTCCATTCCGCTTAATTGAGCTTGTACTTTTTGCATTTCTGCTTGCATTTTTTGTACTTGCTGCATCATTCCCTGCATTCCGCCTTTCATTTATTTCCTCCAATCGAATTATTTTTTTTCTAAAAATTACACTTTATTTTCGTGCAAATATAATATAAAGGTTTGACATTATGTACTTTATTTTTTTTAATTTTTTGTTTTGTAAATTAATATTAATATTCTTTTCTTTAAAAAGGTAAATATGCTTGATATGAAAAATGAAATTAAAACGCCTTGTCTTCCTTTAGAATCAGATGACTATATAAATCATGTGTACCCTGACTATATTTCTAACTGTAAATCGGAAAAAATAAAATCAGAAAATCTTGGCGCTGATTTTGCCAAAATCAATATATCAATTTTGGATTATCTCAAAAAATATCACGTACCTGTAGCCTCGGTAAAATTAGTAGATGAAAACACCGTAAAATATTTAAAATATACCGAAATAAATTTTTCTGTTAGAATATTAAATTATATTGATAAACGCACGGCTAAAATTTTCAGTAAAAAAGAAAATGAGATTTTAGATCTACCCGTTTTTGAATATTACTATGGAAACAGAAGGAATAATTTAGTCTCTGAAAGCCACCTTATTTCATTTAATTTAATTAACTTTGATAATCTGAAAATTATAAACAGGATTTGTTCTAAAGTAAATGCTGTGCTTAGATCCTATTTTGAAAGACGTGGAGAATTTTTAGGTGAAGTAATGTGTTCATTCGGTGAGCACGGAAATAAAATATACTTGGTAAATGATTTTACACCTGTAAGTTTGAAAATCTTAAACCTAAATAAAGACAATAATTCTATTGATCCGTATAAATTAGAAACCCCTTCAAATGTTAAAAAATACACAGATTTTATTCTCAATCTAATTAACTAATATAAAATGATAACAAAATACGGATACTCCACTTTTTTAACCCTACTAATTATTTGCATAATAATAATTGTCATCGGTATATTATTTACTTCAGGTTTATTAAACATTTTTCTAATAGTAATACCGGCATTCTTGATTTTATTTTCTATTAATTTTTTCAGAGACCCTGAAAGAAATACTCCTCAAGCCGACAACATTATTGTTTCACCTGCCGACGGCAAAGTTCTTTTTGTAAAAAAAGTTAATGCAAACAAATATGTAAATGAAGAAGGAACACAAATATCTATTTTTATGTCGCCGCTAAACGTACACGTAAACAGAATTCCCATCAACGGAAAAATAGAATTTGTTGAATACATAAAAGGTAAATACATTGCCGCTTTTGAAGACAAAGCTTCGGAAGTAAATGAAAGATCTGAATTTGGAATAAAATCAAAATACGGAAAGGTGTTTTTTACACAAGTGGCAGGTTTTGTTGCGAGAAGAATTGTTTATAATTTAAATATTGGAGATAATGTAACAATAGGAAAAAGATTTGGAATGATTAAATTTGGAAGTAGGGCTGACGTTGTTGTTGATAATAAGTGGCATGCAAAAGTTAAAAAAGATGATATTGTAAAAGCCGGTGAAACCATACTTTTTGAACATCCGGAAAATTAATGATGCAGATTAGAGTTACCAGATCAGTTATACCGAACTTATTTACCGCAATGAATATGTTCTCCGGTTTCCTTTCTATTCTTCATACTAATCAAGGCGATTATACATACGCAGCCTGGTTAATTATTATAGCAGCTTTATTCGATGCCCTGGACGGTATTGTTGCCAGGCTAACAAAATCAAGCAGCAAACTTGGTGTGCAGTTAGATTCACTTTCCGACGTGGTTAGCTTTGGAGTTGCTCCATCCTTTTTAATTTATTCAACATATTTAAATAATTTTAATACTACCGGTATAATCATCAGTGCATTATTTATGATTGCAGGTGGATTCCGGTTAGCAAGATTTAATGTACAGTTAGTCGGTTTTGAAAAAACATTTTTTTACGGTCTTCCGATTCCTCTCGCTGCAATTACAATATCTTCACTAATTTTAACATTTTTTAACCCAATAACAGGTTTCCCGGAAAACATTACAATAATAATAATACCTCTCGTTTTGTTTTTATCACTTATGATGGTAACCAGAATAAAATATAATTCACTTCCCAAAATGTCACTTTCATCCGTTAAGGAACATCCCTTTCAATTTTTATCATTATTCATAGTCGGGATATTAGTAACCATAACCGCAGGGAAAGCCTTTTTCTACATCTTTGTTTTCTTTATTCTATTCGGTATTTTTCAGCATCTTTTTAATTTTATTATGTTAAAAAGAGATTAAGTTTTTTTACTTCAAAAAATATATCAATTTAAGGCAGTAAATGTTTAAAGCAAAAGTAATTGTTAAAAGAAGACCTTCAATACTCGATCCTCAAGGTACGGCTGTTGAAAAAGGTGCGGAAAATTTGGGACTCAAAAATATTAAGCATACAAGAATAGGAAAATTTATTGAATTTTCAGTTGATGTAAACAGCAAAGAAGAAGCAAAGAATGAAGTTGAAAAATACTGCAGCAAATTACTTGCAAATCTGATAATGGAAGATTTTGAATATACTTTGGAAGAAGTAGATGCAGACTAAGTTTGGAGTTGTTGTTTTTCCGGGTTCTAATTGTGACCATGATGCGTATTATGTTTTAAAAAATATATTCAAACGTGAGGTGAATTTTCTTTGGCACAAAGAATCGGATTTACAAGAAAGCGATGTAATAATTCTTCCGGGTGGATTTTCCTACGGTGATTATCTCCGCTCCGGCTCTATCGCACGTTTTTCTCCAATTATGAATTCTGTGATTGACTTTGCAAATAAAGGGGGAACGGTTTTAGGGATATGCAATGGGTTTCAAATATTGTTGGAAGCAGGGCTATTGCCCGGAGTTTTGTTAAAGAATAATTCCCTACAATTTGTATGCAAAGATGTTTATCTTAAGACCAGGAATTTTGAAACTGTTTTTACAAATAATATTTCTGAAAATGATGTTTTAAAAATGCCTATTGCTCACGGTGAAGGTAATTACTTTGCCGACGAACAGACAATTGAAAAGTTGGAAAATAATAACCAGATATTGTTCCGGTATTCTTCAAAAGGTGGAAATGTAGATAAAGAATATAATCCAAACGGTTCAATTTTAAATATTGCCGGCATCGCAAATAAGAAAGGAAATATTTTAGGAATGATGCCCCATCCGGAAAGATGTTGTGACCCTTTATTGGGTAAAACGGATGGTACTAAAATTTTTAATTCAATTATAAATTCATTTATTAATTAGTTAATAAGGGTGAGGATATGTTTGGTAACTTAGGCGCAGGCGAAATAATCCTGATAGTTCTTGTTATTGTAGTTTTATTCGGAGCAAAAAAAATACCGGATTTAGCAAAAGGTTTGGGTAAAGGATTGAAAGAATTTAAAAAAGCTGTAAAAGATGTTGAAGAAGATATAACATCCGAGATAAAAGACGACACTAAAAAAAGTTAATCTTAATTGTTGAATTTGCAACATTGAACATTCAACCTGCCTACCGGCAGACAGGCATTGAACATAAAAATTGAAACCTATCTATTTAAATCATAGAGAAAAATTACACAAGTTAATATCGGGTGAATTTTCTTTAATTGATAACGTCTCTTACTTTCTTGAAAAGATAGAGAAAAATAAACATCTAAATACGTTTAACTTTGTATTTGAAAAAGAAGCTTTGATACAGGCAGAAATTATTCAAGACAAAATTAAAAACGGTACCAACGGAAAACTTGCAGGAATGGTTATCGGAATTAAAGATGTACTTTCTTTAACAGATAACCCCACTACATGCTCTTCTAATATGCTAAAGAATTTTAATGCTATTTACACAGCAACGGCTGTACAAAAGCTAATAGATGAAGATGCAATAATAATCGGAAAAACAAACTGCGATGAATTTGCTATGGGTTCATCTAACGAAAATTCTGCTTTTGGTACTGTCCTAAATCCCAATGATAATACACGAGTTCCCGGAGGCTCAAGTGGCGGTTCGGCTGCTGCAGTCTCGGCGGGATTGTGCGACGCTGCACTCGGTACGGATACAGGCGGGTCTATTCGTCAGCCTGCTTCATTCTGCGGCGTATACGGATTAAAGCCTACATACGGCAGGGTTTCACGTTTCGGTCTGACGGCTTTTGCTTCATCATTCGATTGTATCGGACCTTTTGCAAATAACATAAATGATCTATCTATAATTTTAGAAGTGATGTCAGGTAAAGATGATAAAGATTCTACTTCATCTGATAAATCCGTTCCGGCTTTCAGTAGTTTATCAGGAAAAGAAGAAACAATAAAAATAGGAATTGCAAAAGAATATTTTGGTGAAGGATTAGATGAGGAAATTGACGCATCAATTAAAAATGTTATTAAAAAACTTAAAGATTACAAAATTGAATTTGAAGAAGTAAGTATGCCTCACACTGAATATACAATTGCTGCATATTACATTCTAACAACAGCAGAAGCTTCCTCAAACCTTGCAAGATATGACGGTACTCGTTTCGGACATCGTGCAAAAGAATATCAATCATTAGTTGATATGTATGAAAATACACGCTCCGAAGGATTTGGTAAAGAAGTCAAAAGAAGAATTATGCTTGGTACGTATGTTCTTTCTGCAGGTTATTATGATGCCTATTACAGGAAAGCTCAAAAAGTAAGAAGTCTAATTAAAGATGATTTCGACAAAGCATTTGAGAAAGTTGATTTAATTTTAACACCCACAACACCAACAACTGCCTTCCCTATCGGTGCAAAAATAGATGACCCGCTTACTATGTATTTGAACGACATCTACACGACATCGGCTAACTTAGCCGGCATTCCGGGTATTAATATTCCGATTGGAAAAGACAAAAAAGGATTACCGATTGGAATGCAACTACTCGCTAATCAATTTGAAGAGGAGAAGCTGTTAAGCACTGCCCAATTAATTGTAGAGCGATTCTCCTGAATCGCTTAAAAAATCGTTACATAGAAAAATGACGAATGAATTGTTATAGCTTCCAAAGAAACGGCTTTGCCGGAGAATGGAATGAAGAGACATCTTTTCTGTTTGATGAGAGTGAGAGACATAAAATCTTTTACTCAAATTAAAAAACATCGGTTTTGTTACAAAAGGTTTAAAATAAAAAATTGCTGAGAAAAAAGTGCCCTCCCGAACTTTTAAGTTCTTGATTTTTCTCAGCAATATTAAGTGCTATATGGATCAACGTTTCTGATACTTATAAAGCAATTTATATGCCAATAAGTAAT
>DRJC01000054.1 GCA_011052365.1 Ignavibacteria bacterium | reverse complement strand
TTAGTGTCCGGTTTTATAGGACTTTGGTCAATTTACGGTTTTTCAGCAAATGATATTTATGCTGTAGGTCAAAACAGCGATCATTCATCGGCTATGATACATTTTGATGGTTCAAATTGGAAAAGAGTATCTTTACCAAGTGTAGGAGGTCTCTTAACCTCTATTTACGGCACAAGTAGTAATAGTGTTTGGGCGGGTGGTGTTAATACGCTTTATCATTTTAACGGTACTAAGTGGCAGAGAGATTCAGTTTTGGTTTCTATCCCATTGAATAGTTTTTTCCAGTTTACATCATTTGCTAAATATAATACCGGTCTTTATGCAGTAGGTTTTACAATAATAAATAATGGCTTATCGGAGAATCATTATTTCTTCAAACAAATAAACAGTAATTTTTCTGCAATAGATTCAGCTATAAATACTGCAAGAAGTGATTATGGTCTTGTACTTTGGGGCAGCCCTGAAGGTAATTTATATGGAGGTGATATTGGTATAAGTAAGTACAATGGTTCAACCTGGACAAATATTTTACAGGCTAATAATCCAATTATAGACATATATGGTACAAGTGATAATAATATATTTGTAACAGGCAATAGGGTGGTATATCATTACAACGGAAAGGATTGGAAGGACATCACAGGAAAATTAAGTAATAATAGAACTTCTTTATATACCGGAGTATGGACGAACGGAACGGAGGCATTTATAGTAGAACAGCCTCTTACAGGCTGGCCACAAAAAACAGTTATTTGGCACGGTAAGTAAAAGTTTGCTGATTTTTGAGACATTGTTTTTGCTGGATAAAAATTATCTGTCTTTTTTATTAAAGTTTGTTTTTTTTTAACACAAGTTTTCCTTTCAATCCCAATTTAACGTTTACTGAACCACCATTAATAAAATTTCCCAGTAGTTCCTACTCTTTTCAAATTTGCCTACAATAGAAGGGATATTTACTTTTCATCACCAAAGCAAATCAACAGGTATGGCAAACAAATTTTTTGCAAACGGAATTATCTCTTTACCTGTATAAAAAACAATCCCTCTTAAAAATTTATTTCCTGTATCATCTTCAAAAGCCCTTATGTGATTGAAATCTGCCGCCGTAACTTTAGTCGTTGCTTTAACCTCAACGGCGACCAGTCTACTGTCACTTTTCTCAATTATAAAATCAACTTCCTGTCCTGACGCGGAACGAAAATGATAAAGAGATAAATCAAATTTACTCCAGGAAGCTTGTTTGATAAGTTCCATTAACACAAAGTTTTCAAGTAATCTTCCCCAGGAAGGAGAATCCGATAATATTTTATTTGCCTCAAAGCCGATAAGGTAGGACAAAAGTCCTGTGTCGTTCAGGTAAATTTTTGGCGTTTTAATAAGTCTTTTAGAAAGATTACCTGACCATGCAGGCAAAAGATGAACCATAAAAATTGCTTCGAATAAGGCAACATAACGTTTTAAGGTTGTTTGCGGTATAGCGGAAGAGCGTGATAATTCTGCGAAGTTAAGCAATGTTCCTGCCCGCGCTGCGAATAAACTTAACAGCCTGGGCAAATCACTTAACTTTTCAATATTCGCTATATCTCTTACATCTCTTTGTAAAATTGTTGTGATATATGATTTAAACCATGCATTTTGTCTTTTACGATTTTTTCTTGAGAGCATTTCCGGAAATCCCCCGGTTAACACTTTATTTACCAGGTTATTTTTCTTTCGTGATTGACTGCCAGAACTAAATTTATTCACAAATAATTCATCAATGAAATTAATCTTGGCGCTGCTTATTTCACTTTGGGATAATGGAAATAGGGTAAGTATTTCAATACGACCTGCCAGCGACTCAGAGATTTTTGGAAGCAGTAAAACATTTGCAGAGCCGGTCAAAATAAATTTTCCAGCTTTTCGGTTTTTATCTACCAAGTTCTTTATTGCCAAAAAAATTTCGGGAACTCTTTGTACCTCATCAATTACAAGATTATCTCTATACCCCTCGATAAAATCATACGGGTTATTCTGAGCTGCAGATAAGAGGTTCAAATCATCAAAAGTTAAATATTTTGCCGGGTAATCTGTTTCGGCAATATGCTTTACAAGTGTGCTTTTACCGGTTTGTCTTGCACCGTGTATCAGCACAACCGGAGAATCCGTCAGCGCCTCAAGAATCCTTTGTTTAATTTTTCTTTGAATCATAACGCTAACTTAGTGAAGTTGTGGATGATAATCAACCATTTGATGGATGATTATCATCCATTGGGTGGACGATTTACAGATAATATAAACGAGGTTATGGTTCTGGGATTTCGGAAAAGTAAAAAGGTTTAATAAATAATTAACTATATGGGCTTTAACGTTTTTAAAGTTTAATTTTTATTAAAAGTTAATTTTCCTTTCAATCCAAGATTTACATTTATTGTATCACCGTTAATAAAATTACCTGCTAACAATTCCTGAGATAAAGGATTAATCAAATGTTTTTGAATTGTTCTTTTCAAAGGTCTTGCACCGAATGTTACATCGTAGCCTAACTTAACAAGCCAATCTTTTGTTTCTTCATTTACATTAAGTTTAATGTCCTTTTCATCCAGCATTTTTTGTAAATCTTTTAATTGAATATCAACTATCTGTTTTATTTCATCCTTTGTCAACGGTTTAAAAAGTACAACTTCGTCAATTCTATTTAAAAATTCAGGACGTATTGTTCTTCTTAAAAGAAGAGTAAGATCTTCTCTTAAATCATTTACAACATCCTCAAATTTATCTTCATCAACAGTTTGTAGTTTCTCCTGAATTAAATTTGAACCGAGATTTGAGGTCATTATGATTATTGTGTTTTTAAAGTTAACCGTTCTACCCTGATTATCCGTTAATCTTCCATCGTCTAAAACCTGAAGCAGAACATTAAACACATCAGAGTGTGCTTTCTCTATTTCGTCCAATAAAACCACGGAGTACGGACGCCGTCTTACCGCTTCGGTTAATTGCCCGCCTTCTTCGTAACCGACGTAACCGGGAGGCGCACCAATGAGTCTTGAAACGGAAATTTTTTCCATATATTCCGACATATCAATTCTGATCATCGCGTGTTCGTCATCAAATAAAAACTCTGCAAGTGCCCGTGCAAGCTCCGTTTTACCAACCCCTGTTGTTCCTAAAAATATAAATGAACCGATAGGCTTGCTTGCATCCTGCAACCCGGTTCTTGATCTTCTAATTGCATTTGCAACTGCAGAAACCGCATCATCCTGTCCTATTATTCTTTTATGAAGTTCGTCTTCCAATTTAAGCAACTTTGTTTTTTCGCCTTCAAGCATTTTGCTTACAGGAATTCCCGTCCATTTTGCAACTACTTCGGCAATATCCTCAGCATCTACTTCTTCCTTTAACATCTTTTTATCTTTCTGTACTTTGGTAAGATTCTCAGTTTCCTCTTTTAACTTCTTTTCAAGTTCCGTTATTATTCCGTACCTGATCTCAGCAACTTTTCCAAGATTACCCTCTCTTTCATATTTTTCCGCTTCGATTTTTGCATTTTCAATTTCGCTTTTCATTTTTCTAATATTCTGAATTTTTTCCTTTTCCAGTTTCCAGTGCATTCTTAGTTTGTTTCTTTTCTCTTCGTATTCGCTCAATTCTTTTGATAAATCTTTAAGTCTTTTTGAAGATGTTTCATCCTTTTCTCTTTTCAATGCTTCGCGTTCAATCTCCAACTTTTGGATCAATCTTTCTATATTATCTAACTCTTCCGGCATTGAATTTATTTCAATTCGTAATTTGGAAGCCGCTTCATCAACAAGATCAATTGCTTTGTCCGGCAAAAATCTATCGGCTATATACCTTTGTGAAAGATGAGCCGCCGCAATAATTGCCGAGTCGGTAATTCTAACCCCGTGATGAACTTCGTATCTTTCCTTTAGTCCTCTTAAAATAGAAACCGTATCTTCTTCCGA
>DRJC01000053.1 GCA_011052365.1 Ignavibacteria bacterium | reverse complement strand
TAAAGAAAAACTCAAAAGTTTATAATTATGCGGATGCTTTTTCTAACTATCCTCTTTTTACTTCTGCTTACCGGCATTGAGTTTTATTTTATTAAGAAATTTAATTCTTCTTTGAAATTTGTTTTTAAAAAACTCTCTAAAAAGAAATTAAAAATATTTAATCGCTTTCTTCTATTAGTATTTAATATTTACCCTTTTTACTTGGTTGTTTTATTTTCTTACTCGGCTATAATAGGCAACAACAGGCTCGTCTTTCCTGAAGGACTTTTAATTGATGTTTTTTTAATCTTTCCTTTCTGGATTTTATTATTGATAGCAGTGCAATCCATTCTGCTTTTTGTTTTGGTTGATGTGCTCCATATAATTCTCAAATTTTTAAACAGAAACATTAATGAACAAATAAACAAATATTCCTTTTTTATAACGTTAACAATAATTGTGTTTTTTTCCGTTTACATACCTATAAGAATTTTGTATGATTACAACACCATAGAAGTAAGTAACTATAATTATACAAAAAAAGACCTGCCTAAAAATCTTGAAGGATTTAAAATTGTTTTCATCTCCGACATGCAGGCTGATCGCTACACAAACGAAAAAAGACTTAGCAAATTTATTTCTCTTATTAATAAACAAAACCCGGATCTTGTTTTAATCGGTGGTGACTTTATTACTACAACACCGAAGTATATAAATGAAGCTGCCGGTTTTGCGGGACAAATAAAATCAAAACATGGAATTTATTCCTGCGTGGGTGATCACGATAATTGGGCATACAGGTGGGATACTAAAAGAAGCCTACGCGAAGTTGAAACCGCTCTCAAAAAGAAAAACATCAAAATGATTGACAACGCCGGCATCACCATTCCTGTTGATTCATCAAATATAAGAATTACCTTTGTTACCAATACTTACGTTCAAAAAATTTCTCAAACTACGCTGGACGGTGTTGTCGATAAATCTAACCGTTATGATTTAAAAATATTTCTAACTCATCAGCCAAGACAGTTTTTAATTGACGAAGCAAAAAAATATAATTACGATCTTTATCTTGCGGGACACACTCACGGAGGGCAGATTACGTTTTTATTTCCGTTTAAAAATTTATCTCCCACTATGCTGGAGACAAAATATGTGCGTGGCGTTTTTCATTTCGGTAAATTAACGGCGATAGTTACTCGCGGTTTGGGAATGTCGATTGCGCCTGTTCGTTACAACTCCACACCCGAAATAATGGTGATTACATTATTAAAATAACGTCATCACAACGGCAAAACATTATGAACAAATTAAAATTATCAAAAATATTTTTCTACCCTGTTAAATCAATGGGGGGAGTTTCAATTAAAACTTCATTGATTACGGACAGGGGTTTACAATACGACAGAAGATGGTTGCTTGTTGATGAAAACAATGTTTTCATTACACAAAGAGTGCTTCCCGGAATGGCATTGTTATCTACTTCAATTAAAGACGATATGATTCAAATAAAACATAAAATAAAAAATATTGAATCAATATCTTTTCCTCACAAAATAGATAACGGCAAAGAACTAAAAATAAAAATCTGGAATGATAGCTGCACAGCTTTACATTATGACAACGCTTTGGATAATTGGCTCGGTAAAACATTAAATATAAACTGTAAGCTTGTATTTATGCCTGATACAACATATCGCCTTGTAGATAAAAATTACGGAAATAAAAATGATGTTGTAAGTTTTGCAGATGGTTTTCCCTTTATGGTTATTGGTCAATCTTCACTTAATGATTTGAACAAAAGATTAAAAACACCTCTTCCTATTAATAGGTTTCGTCCTAATTTTGTTTTTACCGGGGGTGAGCCTTTTGAAGAAGACCATTTGAAAAAAATACAAATAGGAGATGTAATATTTTCGTTTGTAAAACCATGTGCAAGGTGTGTTATTACAACCACCGATCAGGAAACATCGGAAAGAAATAAGGAACCTCTTTTAACTTTAAGCAGTTACAGAAAGGTGAATAATAAAATTATGTTCGGACAAAATTTAATTCATCAGAACCTTGGTAAGGTTGCGGTTGGTGATGAAGTTATTGTTTTAGAAAAAAAATAATGCCAATATGTTTAACTTTACTTAACAAATAATAAAATAATTATGAAATTACTAAAAAGATTTACCCCCCTGTTTTTTGTTCTTTTTATTTTATCAGTTACAATAAATGCTCAGACTGTAAAATTAAAATTCATTGAAACAACCGATATACACGGCAGCATCTTTCCTTTTGATTTTAAAAATGATAAAAAGGCAAGCACTTCGCTTTCGCAAATCTATACGTATGTAAAAGAAGAAAGAGCAAAAAAGGATCAGTATGTAATATTGTTAGATGCAGGAGATATTTTACAGGGACAACCTGTTGTTTATTATTACAATTTTGAAAAGCCAAACACAGAACACATTGTTGCTCAAGTTATGAATTATATGAAATACGATGCCGGTGCTGTTGGTAATCATGATATTGAACCGGGACACAATGTTTATGATAAAATTAAAAAAGAATTTAAATTTCCCTGGCTTGCTGCAAATGCAGTAAACATAAAAACCGGCAAACCATATTTTCCCCCTTATGCAATTCTTAACAGGGGAGGAATTAAAATAGCTGTTTTGGGAATGATAACGCCCGGTATTCCTATGTGGCTTCCTAAAAATATTTGGAGCAATATAGATTTTAAGGACATGATAAAGACCGCAAAAAAGTGGGTAAAAATAATTAAAGAAAAAGAAAACCCGGATTTATTAATCGGGCTTTTTCACTCCGGGGTTGATTACACTTATGGAAACCAAAACGCCAATACACCCCGAAATGAAAATGCTTCAGAGCTTGTTGCCAAACAAGTTCCCGGGTTTGATGTTGTGTTTATGGGTCACGACCACCACGGATGGAATTACAGCGTAAAAAATAATTGGGGTAAAAAGGTCTTAATCCTTGGTGACATAAACGCTGCACGCACTCTCTCCGTAGTAAACATTTCTATCTCTTTAAAAGATAAAAACAAAAAAGTTATAACCGGTGAAACGATAGACATAAGAAAATTTAAACCGGACGTAGGTTTCAATAATCGTTTTTCTAAAAGTTTTAAAGAAGTAAAAAAATACACTGATAAAAAATTAGGAACATTCACAAAAACCATTACTACAAGAGACTCATTTTTCGGCGATTCTCCGTTTGTCGATCTCGTTCAGAAAATACAATTAGAAATAACCGGTGCAGATGTATCTTTTGCTTCGCCTCTTTCTTTTAATGCGGAAATTAAAAAGGGAAATGTTTATGTGCGGGATATGTTTAACCTTTATAAATATGAGAACCTGCTTTACACAATAAAAATGTCGGGTAAAGAAATAAAAAATTACATGGAGTATTCCTACGGAAAATGGTTAAACCAAATGAAAAACGAGAACGATCACCTGTTAAAATTTAAATTTGATAAAAAAGGTAAAATAATTTATTCGCATAATCATCCGGCTCTATCAAATAGTTCTTATAATTTTTCTTCCGCTGCGGGCATAATTTATACTGTTGATGTTAGAAAACCTATTGGTGAAAAAGTTTCAATAAAATCATTTTCAGATGGAAGACCTTTTAAGTTAACAGGAGAATATAAGGTTGCGGTCAATTCATACCGCGGCAACGGTGGGGGAGGGCATCTTGTTTACGGTGCAAAAATACCAAAAGATAAATTAGCAGGTAGATTAATATCTTCCACAGATAAAGACCTGCGTTATTATATAATGAAATGGATAGAAAAGGAAAAAATTATTACCCCGGAAAAAATCGGTAATTGGAAGATTATTCCTAAAGAGTGGGTAAAAAAGGGAAGAGAAAAAGATTATAAATTACTTTTCGGTAAATAATTTATCTAAAAGGTTAAAACTAATTATGTTTAAATTATATGTTGAAAAACAAATTATTGGTTATAAAAGATAATGAATACAACTCTTAGCACATATTATTTTAACGAAGCAAACAGGTATATCCCCGGTGGTGTTAACTCCCCGGTTAGAGCATTTAAATCTGTTGCAGGCAACCCTGTTTTTATTGAAAGAGGGGAAGGCTCTAAAATTTATGATGTTGATAAAAACGAGTATATCGATTACATCGGAAGCTGGGGTCCTCATCTCTTTGGACATAATCCCCAATTCATTAAAGAAGCTCTTTTCAATGCTGTAGAAAACGGCGTTAGTTTTGGTGCACCAACAGAAATTGAAGTGAAAATGGCTAAACTTATCATCGATATGGTGCCTTCTGTTGATATGGTAAGAATGGTAAACAGTGGAACAGAAGCAACGATGAGCGCTGTTAGAGTTGCGAGAGGATTTACCCAAAAGGATAAAATAATAAAGTTTGAGGGATGCTATCACGGACACGCCGATTACTTTTTAATTAAAGCCGGATCAGGTGCTTTAACATTGGGTGTACCGACAAGTCCGGGTGTTACAAAAAATATAGCAAAAGACACATTAATAGCTGAATATAATAATATAAACTCTGTAAAAAATTTGGTTCTAAAAAACAAGAAACAAATTGCGGCTATTATTATCGAACCTATTGCAGGCAATATGGGAGTTATCTCCGCAGATAAAACTTTCATTAAGGGTTTAAGAACTATTTGTAACGAGGAAGGTATTGTTTTAATCTTTGATGAAGTAATGAGTGGTTTTAGGGTTGCTGCCGGGGGTGCTCAAGAGTTGTTGGGAATAAAACCAGATCTTACAACGCTTGGAAAAATAATAGGTGGTGGTTTACCCGTCGGCGCATTTGGGGGTAAACAAGAAATTATGGAGATGGTTGCTCCAAGCGGTCCGGTTTATCAGGCTGGTACTCTAAGCGGAAACCCGTTGGCTATGTCAGCCGGTTATGCTGCATTAAATTACATCAAAAACAATCCTGATCTTTATTCTGCTTTAGAAAATATGTCGTCTTACTTAGCAAATGGATTTAAAGAAAATTTAAAAAGAGTAAAAAAGAATTTTGCTTTCAATAGAGTCGGCTCCATGATGTGTATGTTTTTTACCGAAGGAAAGGTTACAAATTTTAAAACAGCTGTAAAATCAGATACGCTTATTTATGGAAGGTATTTCCATGAAATGTTAAATCAAGGTATATATTTTGCTCCGTCACAGTTTGAAGCAATTTTTGTTTCTGCCGCACATACAAAAGACGACCTTGATAAAACTATTAATGCGCAGGCAGAAGCCTTATCGGCAATATATAAATAGTGTGATTTTTTATTCTACATTTAAAACAACTTCATTATTAGAGTCATTGTCTTCTTCATCTCTTACTACCTTAGCGATATCCGCAATTGAGTCGCTTTCATTAAGTCTTATAACCCTTACACCTTGAGTGTTTCTTCCCATAACTCTAATGTTTTTTATTCCCTGTTTTATAACCATTCCATGAGTGGTAATAATAACAAGTTCATCCCCGTCAACAACCTCCATCATTGAAATTAATTTCCCGACCCTATCGCTTGTTTTAACGGTGATCACACCTTTGCCGCCTCTATGTGTTGTTCGGTAATCATTTATATCAGACCTTTTTCCGTATCCTTTTTCCGTAACAACCAATATTGTTGCCTGTCTTTTCATTACAACCAAACCAACAACAATATCGTCTTTACCCAACCTAACACCTCTTACACCAGTTGCTGTTCTTCCCATAGGACGAACATCTTTTTCATTAAACCGAATGGCATATCCGTTTCTCGTACCTAAAACAATATCATTATTGCCGTCCGTTAATTTAACGGATATTAATTTATCATTTTTAACTATGTTTATAGCATTTATACCACCCTTACGAACATTCCCGTAAGCCGACAGTATCGTTTTCTTTATTGTTCCTCTCAGTGTTGCCATTATTATGTTTTGTTCGTCACTAAATTCTTTTACTGCAACAAAAGCTGTTATATTTTCTTCTTTATCTTTTTGAATTAGATTTTGAATTGCCCTGCCCCTTGCCGTTCTTCCGGCTTCCGGTACTTCGTGCACTTTAAGCCAATAACATTTTCCTCTATCGGTAAAAATAAGTATGTAATGGTGAGTAGATGCAACAAACATATGTTCTATAAAATCTTCGTTCTTTGTTCCGGCACCGGTTACACCCTTACCGCCTCTTCCTTGTTTTCTGTAGCCACTTACAGGAAATCTTTTTATAAACCCGCTGTGTGAAATTGTTACGACAACATCTTCTTCTGCTATCATATCTTCAAGAGAAAATTCTTCATAGTTTTTAACCACTTCGGTTCTTCGTTCATCCCCGTATTTCTCTTTTACTTCTTTTAATTCTTC
>DRJC01000052.1 GCA_011052365.1 Ignavibacteria bacterium | reverse complement strand
GGGTTCCAAAGAGTAAAACCACCGGTATGATTTTCTACATAAGTATGCAGACTTTTGCTTGCAATTATATCACCTGTTTGAAATGTCTTTCCACCAAAATAAAGAGGATTGAAAAAAATTAAAAACAGAATTATAATTATTAATATGACTGTTAGTACGTGATATTTTTTGGGAATGAATTCTTCAATGTTAAATGAATTGATAAAATTTGGTTGTGTCTTTTGTTTATCTTTTTTTAATTTTTTTGTTTTTGACATAATGCTATAGAATCTTTTGAAAATCCAACTTTTATAATAATTATTTTTTTGCTAATAAATTTATTCCCGCACCGATTTTATTGTCACTTTTATAATCTATAAACATCATTATTAAAGTAAAGGGGAATGTTATCAAAAAATATAACGGAAGAATTAGAAAAAATAATTTTGATAGATTTAAAAGTCTCATAGGTGTTTTAATTCCTAATCTCCATGCTTTGTCACCCCAAAATCCGTAAGCAAATTTTATTTTTTCAATCTTAAATCCGAGCGGCTCAAGTTTATTCCTAAGATCTTCCGGTGAATACCCATCTCTTGCGTGTTCGCCGATGAAACTTTCTTCTTCATCACCGTGGACATCGCTGCCTCCGTAAACCGATGGAGTGTTGATCAATAAAAACCCGTCTTTTTTAAGAGCGTTGTAAAAGTTTTGAAATACAAGCCTGTCTTCTTCGATGTGTTCCATTACATCAACACTTAAAATAAGGTCAAATTTATTTTGATGATCGATTTTTGTTAAGTCTTCAATCCCGAAACTGACATTATCTATTTTTCTTAAACTGAAAAATTTTTTGCAGTCATTTATCCATTCTTCTTTAACATCAATACTGTAAATTGAACAAGGCTGTAATTGCTTGTGCATAAAATATGTGTATTGCCCGAATCCCGAACCTGCATCATAAACAGATAACTTTTTATTGTTGGTTATTTTACGAATATTTTTAAGTTCTCTTCTAACATACCAGGAACGAAGAAAAAATAAATTGAGTAACCGGTAAAAAATAATTCTAAGTATGGGTCGTTTTTTAATTGTTCCGGCAAATATATCTTTTATGGGATCGTAGTTCATTTATTCATTTACAAATTTTAATAATCGATTAGAGAAATTACTCCAACTGTATTTATCTTTTTCGAGCAGAATGTTATTAACAAAATTTTGTTCAAGATTTCTTTTATAAAAGTTTTGTATTGTTTCTGCCAATTTATTCGGATTGTTCTTTTCAACAAGCAGCCCTGTTTTTTCGTTTACCACAACTTCTGATAATCCTCCAACATTTGATGCGATTACCGGCTTGTTGAAGTTCATGGCTATTTGTGCAATCCCGCTTTGAGAAGCATTTTTGTAGGGTAAGACTGCTACATCACAAGCGGAAAAATAATATTTAACTTCGGATGCAGGAATGAAATCCGTTTTTAATATTAAAGATTTTTCAATTTTAAGTTCATTTATTAATTTTCTATATTCGTTTTCATTTGAATAAAACTCACCGGCGATGAGTAATTTAATCTTCTCATTATCATCAATAAGAGGTAAAGCTTTTAACAAAACATCTAATCCTTTATAGTCACGTATAAACCCGAAAAAGAGAATTACTCTTTCATCTTGAATATTCAAAAAAGATTTCGCTTTATCTTTATCAACAGGCTCGCCGAATTTAGAATAAACAGGGTGAGGAATGACTGTGTTTACGGCTTCATTTTTTATTGATAACAGTTCGTCTTTTACTTTATTTGAGAGTAAAATAAATTTGTCAACATACTTAAAAAATAATTTTGTTAAGAAAACATCTCCCGGTCTTTTTTCGTGTGGGATGATATTGTGACAGATAACCAATATTTGTGTTCTCTTATTCTGTTTTACAATTTTAGATATTGTCTTTAAACAAGGTGCAAAAAAAGGAAGCCAGAATTGAATTATCAATAAATCGGGGTTATCATATTTTATTTTTTTACCGACTTTCCTCCAATTATACGGGTTTGTGGAATCGACCAAATTTTTTGCATTTATGTTTACAGATGTTTCATCGGATTCTTCTTGTGTTTTACCGGGGAATAAAAATGAAGGATACTGTTTTTTATAAGAAATTACATTTACATCATTTTCTTTGATAAGTTCATTGTACAATGAACCGGCAAAATTTGCTATTCCACCCCTCAAAGGGTAAGCAGGTGAAAGGATTGTGATATTCATTTTGAAAAAAGCTCTTCAATTGTAGCATAAACTTTTTCCGGGTGTAAATGTTCCATGCATTTATAATCGTCGTTAGTGCAGGTGGGACTAAAAAAGCACTTGCATTCTTTATCCGGCTGAATAATTTTACCTAACCCAAAAAGTTCAAATTCATTTGGGTTAAAAATATTATTTAAAAGTACAATCTTTTTATTTAATCCCAGGGTAATATGCATAGCCATTGTAACACCGGTAACAATCAAATCACATTGGTTCATTAAATTGACAAAAGTAGGTAAGTCAAAATACCCGAAATATTTTCCACCGGAAGAGCTTGATAAAAATTTGTTTTTCTCGTCTTCCTGTTCACCGCCTAAAAAGATTACTTCATATTTTTTTTCAATTAATTGTTCAGTTAGTTTTATCCAATGTTCATCGGGCCAAAGACGAGATGTCCACCTGCCTCCGCAGCCTATGTTAAGACCGACAATTTTCTTTGAATGATCTACATCCCAAACTTTATCGCTTTTAAACTCGGGAAGAATATATCTTTCACCCGAATATCCAAAACCGCAGATCTCAAAAATTTCTTCGAGATAATTTTTTGTATTTGCTTTATTTACATCGTCAAATAAACCGGTCATAAATTTTGCTTCGGCATCTTTACCGGCAGGGAATGGATTTCCGTTTTTTAATATAAAACCTTTTTTGTTTTTTGCATTTAGGGATAAAGCCAAAGCACATGCTTCTTTATCTTTATCAAGATTGAAGAGATAATCAAATTCGACTGATTTCAAAAAAGTAATTGAAGATAGATCAAACTTTAGAATATCATCAGCTAAATTTGGAACCATTGAAGGAAAATGAGTAAGCCAAAATATTTTTGCACCGGGGAACTCATTCTTAAATTTATGAAGAAGAGGAGTGGTTCTTATTACATCACCCGCTGCACCTAATTTAATAATAAGAATTTTTTCTCTTATTTTATCGTAATATTTACAATCGTTTCCTTTTTCATCCAGGCAATGTACACCGTATTGTTTATGGGGTTTGCAGGGAATATCTCCTCTAAAAAGTCTACAGTCTGTTTTAATATCTTTAATATTCATATAAGTAAATATAAAAAGGGATGTTAAATAGAAAAGGTAAACTCAAAACAAGAATTATCCTTTATCTTTAATTAGATATTCTTTTTCATCCATTGAATTATGAACCAAAATTTCTCCCAATAAACCTGTTGAGAAAAACTGAACACCGACAATAATCAAAAGTATACCCAAAAATAACATCGGTCTGTTACTTAAAGGAATCCCGATGATCCATTGGTAAGTAAGATAACCGTTTACAACCAAGCCTGTTAAGAATGAAAATGCGCCCAGGAATCCGAAAAAGTGCATAGGACGTTTAATGTAACGTGTAGAAAAAAGAACGGTAATTAAATCAATGAATCCTTTAAAGAATCTTGAAATTCCGAACTTTGTTTTACCGTATCTTCTCGGATGATGTTTAACAACAATCTCCGTAATGCTGTAACCCTGCCATTTTGCAAGTACCGGTACATAACGATGCAGTTCCCCGTATACTTTTATGTTTTTCACAACATCCTTTCTGTAAGCTTTCAAACCGCAATTGAAGTCGTGAATATTAATTCCTGTCAAAATCCGTGTTATAAAATTGAAAAATCTTGAAGAGATTTTTTTAATTACCGGGTCTTGTCTTTTTTTCTTCCAACCGGAAACAAGGTCATATCCTTCGTCTAATTTTTTCAAAAGATTTATTATTTCGGCTGGGTCATCCTGTAAATCGGCATCCATGGTAACAATTGCATCACCTGTTGCATTATTAAAACCAATTTGCAGTGCTGCAGATTTTCCATAATTTTTTTGAAAACTGAAATATTTAAATTTCTTGTTTTGGGCATTTAACTCTTTTATTATTTTTAAAGATTTATCTTTACTTCCATCGTCTATAAATAAAACTTCGTATTGAATACCTTTATTTAACAAGGCTTTATTTATTTCATTGACAAGCGGTCTTAAAGAATCTTCTTCGTCAAGAAGGGGAACAACAATAGATAACTTTTTAAATGATATCTTTTCTACAGTCTTATTCGGTTTTCGATATTGATAATATCTTCTTCTTCTCGTGTAATACCCTTGTTTTTTCTGACCGCTGTTAGAAGTTAACTGTGTGTTGGTTGGGCTATTTTGGTTTTCGTTTTCTTTCAAATCTATCTCTTAAATATTAATTAACAAAATTAAATCACATTTTATTTTTTTTAATGCTCTTGGGAATCTCAATTATTTACTGAATTGTTTTAATAATAATAATATGGTTGCAATGCTGCCGATTATTGTAAAATAATTACTTGTCTGCCTAAGATAATAAGTGAAAGACCTATGCGGATCTTTGGGCACCCAGATATAATCCCCGGGTTCAATGTTAACCACCTTATCAATTGGAGATATCCACTCTTTTGTTCTACCTTTAATTACAAAAATATCATTATCGGAATATTTAGACAAACCCCCGGCTTTGTCAACATAGTATAAATAATTAGCGCCGTCTTTAAAAGTTATCTTCCCGGTTTTGGCTACTTGACCAAATACATAAACAGTATTATCAATTTTAGGGATAATTATTATATCACCGTTTCTAACAATAAAATTTGATGCTTTAGAGTTTTTATCTTTTAAAGTTGTAAAATCTACTGAATTTTCATTTAACAAAACCCTGATTTGATTTTCGGCAAAGAAATAAGAAGTGTCCAGTTCTGTTAAATTAGACATCCTTGACATTAAAATATCTTCAAGTTTTAAGTACTGTTTATTTATTGTTTCTGTTGTTGATAATTTATTGTTGTCAAATTTAAGACCATATTTTTTAGATAAAATAAATGCTGCAACATTTCCGCTTAACAGCCTAGCTCTTCTCAATGACCCTGTAGGCTTTATTCCCCCGGCTCTTTTTATTACATCTAATAAAGTAGTGTTGTTTTTGGTTATTGCTATATAACCAGGCATGTTCACTTCCCCTACTACAATAACGTGAAAATCTTTACGTTGGGTTTCGTCAGCCAGTACTCTTATTTGGTCACCCCTTTTTAAAGGAATATTACTTTCAATATCTGTCTCAATTAATTTCAACTGATTCCCATCATAAGAAAGCCGGCTTATTTCTATTCCTTTTATTTTACCGTAAGCTTTATTTATTCCTTGAGCTAATTCAATTGCATCCGATAATTTATCTCCGTCAACAAAATAAAATTTACCTCGTTTATTTACAGCACCGTTTATAGTAAAAAAGTTTCTTTTTTTATCGAAAGGAGGGAAAATGATCACATCATCATTTTTCAGATAAGGATTATTTTTTAAATCACCGTTTAGCCTGAATTTTTGAAGATCAACATTTAACAATTTACCGTCGGCTCTTTTTAAAACTATTCCTCTTAATGAAAATGATTTAAACCGTTTATTAATTT
>DRJC01000051.1 GCA_011052365.1 Ignavibacteria bacterium | reverse complement strand
TCTTCAAAATCAGAATTTGAGAAAACATTTTGAACGTCGTCATTATCTTCCAAAGCTTCGATTAAAGTTATAACTTTTTCGGAAGTTTCTCCTTCAACCTTTATTAAGTTTTTTGCAATCCACTGGAGAGAAGCATTTTCGACTTCAAGCCCCGAATCAACAAGTTTTTTTCTTACATTTTCAAATGCTTCAATCGGAGTAACCACTTCAATAAATTCTTCTTCTACTTCCAAATCTTCTGCACCATCATCCATTACCAATTCCAAAATTTCTTCTTCGGTTTTTCCTTGAGCTGGGAGAGTTATAATTCCTTTGCGTTCAAACATCCAGGCTACCGAACCGTTTTCACCCAAATTACCTCCGGCTTTGCTGAATAAATGTCTTACTTCAGCTACGGTTCTGTTTTTATTATCAGTTGCAACTTCAACAAGAATTGCTATTCCCCCGGGTCCGTAACCCTCGTACATAAACTCGTGATATGTAACTCCCTCAAGTTCACCTGTAGCTTTTTTAATGGCTCTTTCAATATTGTCCTGGGGCATGTTTGCCGCTTTAGCATTATCAATTGCAAGTCTTAATCTTGGATTACCGGCAACATCTCCGCCACCGCCTCTTGCAGCAATAGTTATTTCTTTAATTAATTTAGTAAATATTTTTCCTCTTTTAGCATCTATTACAGCTTTTTTTCTTTTAGTTGTAGCCCACTTTGAATGACCCGACATCTTTAATACTCCTGTAAATTAACTGTTGCTAATTTTTAAATCTTTTATTCTTAACTGCGGAAAAGTATTTCCATTTCTTGTAGTTTTATCAATTGTAAAAACTATATCTATAAAATTCTGATTATTATTTACAATATCAAATCTATCACTCAAACTAAAACCTATGGCATCAAAAACTCTTGTTGCACCTTCCTGCTTAAAACTAACCAACAAATGATTTTTTCCAACTATCCTTGGAGGTATAGCAGTTTGAACTTTTTCAGAAAGAAATATAGGTCTCATATTTTTGGGACCAAAAGGTGTAAACTGATCAAGAATTCTTAAAAACTTGGGTGTAATTTCCGAAAATTTTAGCTTGGAATCTATATTAATCTCAGGATAAAGTTTGTCTTCGCTCAGAGATTCTTTTACAACTTTATTGAACTGCTCTTTAAATTCATTTATTTTATCAATTTCAAGTTCTAACCCTGCGGCAGCTTTATGTCCACCAAATTGGAGAAGTACATTTTCACATTTTTCAAGTGCATTATAAATGTTGAAATCAGATATGCTTCTTGCCGATCCTTTTGCAACACCGTCAATAGTTGTAAGCATTATGGTTGGTCTGTAATATTTCTCTACCAGCCTTGAGGCAACAATGCCTATTACCCCGGCGTGCCACTGCTCTTGATGAAGAACGATGGGAATATCAACATTTAGGTCTAATTCGTTCTCGACTAACTTGAGTGCATCATTAAGTGTTGTTTCATCAATTTTTCGTCTTTCATAATTTTCATTTTCTAAAACAGAAGCATATTCTTTAGCCGTCTCAAAGTCATCTGCAACAAATAAATCAACCGCTCTTTTTGCATCACCCATTCTACCGGCGGCGTTTATTCTTGGAGCAATAGTAAACACAATTTGTCCCGAGCTTAAATTACCCGGTGTTATTCTACTCGATTTAATGAGAGCTTTAATCCCCGGTCTGGGATTATTGTTTATAATTTCTATACCGGCTCTTACTAAAATTCTGTTTTCACCTGTAAGCTGAACAATATCAGCCGCCGCTGCAAGTGCAACCAAATCTAAAAATTTAAAAGGTAAGTCTTTTTTGCCTATCCTTTCAGAGACACCTTGAGCAAGTTTAAAAGCTACGCCCGCCCCTGATAAATACTTAAAAGGATATTCGCAATTCGGTTTAATGGGATCGAGTACAGCACAAGCATCGGGTAATTTATCTTTTGGTAAATGATGATCGCATATAATGATATCCATACCGAGACTGTTTGCATAATCAGTTTCTTCAACTGCCGTAATTCCACAGTCAACGGTAATTACAAGTGAAGTTCCGTTTTTATTAATATTATCAAACCCGGTTTTTGATAAGCCGTATCCTTCGGAAAGTCTTTGGGGAATATAGTAATCAACATTAGCTCCTAATTCTTTTAAGAATAAATAGAGCAACGCGGTAGAACAAGTACCGTCAACATCATAATCGCCGTAAACGGTAATAAGTTGGTTTTCGGTTAATGCTTTTATTACCCTGTAAGTGGCGGTTTCCATTCCGTCCATTAAAAAGGGATCGTGAAGGTTAGCTAAAGTCGGTCTGAAATAATTTTTAGCATCATGGAAGGTTTTAATATTTCTTAAAATTAATACCCGTGCAAGAATTTCGGAAATCTTTAATGAATCTGATAAAACATTTACAGAATATTCATCATCAACTTTTTTTATTATCCAACGTTTTTTCATAATTATAGTATATAAATAACGTTAGAATAATGAACACTCGTCCTATAAGCCGAATTCTGTAATCCGTCAGCTGACGGACGGCAATTATTTATCTAGACCCGCTGTTACCGGCGGGTTCAAGCGACCTACCCTGAAGCCATACAAAGCGAACAACCTTGTTACCTAAAAAGGTACGACTTCTATATTTGGTCTTGCTTCGGGTGGGGTTTACCTTGTTCCGTTAAAAACGGAATCCCTTTAGGGACCGGTAATGTTACCATTACCGCGGTAGGCTCTTACCCTGCCTTTTCACCTTTATCCGTTAGCTAACGGATAGTTTATTTTCTGTGGCACTTTCCTTAACCCGGTCATTACAACCGAGCCACCGGGAGTTACCCGGCACCCTGTTCTATGAAGTTCGGACTTTCCTCTCTCCCGATATTTCGGGACAGCAATTGCCCGGACGATGTATTTTATTATTCTAAAAAAATTAAATTGAGATAACTTTTATTTATCTCAATTTTATCAATTACATATTTAAAGTTTTAATAAGCATTTGCTTATCAATACATTAATACAAAGATTTTAGTTAAACAGCAACCGATTCCGATATTTCTGCTGAAACTAATATTCTTCCACAATACTCGCAATAAAACAGCCTGTTATTTTGTCTTATTTCTAACTGTCTTTGTGAAGGGACTATATTGTGGCAACCTGAACAAGCAGAACGTTTGATGGTTGCTACAGCTTGACCTTTCTTGGCTTTTCTAATCCTCAAATAAGCTGAAAGATCTCCTCTCTTTATCTGGGATTCTATTTTTTTTCTTTGTTCGTTTAACTTGGCTTCTTCTTTTTCGTTTGCTTTAACAATAACTTTCAGATCATTCTGCTTCTTCTTAATTTCATCGCTTAGTTCAGCCAGCTTAGGTTTAATCTCTTCTATTTCATCAGCTAAAGTTTTACTTAAATCTGCAAGTTCATTGTTTTCTGCTTCGTGTTTAGTAATAAGCTCTTCCGTATGATCAATTTCTTTTGTAAGAGCATCGTACTCTTTATTGTTTCTTACCTTGTATAATTGAGCTTTGAATTTTTTCTGGCTTTCAGATGCAATTTCTATTTGGCTCTCATTTTCCTTCCTCTTTTTCATCGACTCTTTTCGCTGCTGTTCTTTTTCAGAAATAGTACTTTTTATTTCATCAATCTGAGCTTCAAGTTCTTCAACTGTTTTAGGAAGATCCCCTCTGAGTTCCTCTAATTCATCCAACTGTTCATCAATCTTTTGCAATTCATACAAAAATTTCAATCTGTTTATCAATTTAGTCTTGCTCCTTAATTATTATAGAAAATTACCGGGTTAGTTGAGCCCCTATATTTAAAAACTTTTATTTTTTTATCATCGGATATAAATTTTCTTAATCTTTTTTGTACTTCCGTTAAAACGTGAATTTCAGTTTCATAATGTCCGGCATCTATTAAAAGAATTTTTCCGGCGGCATCGTGAAATGCGTGATATTTTATATCGGCAGTAATAAATGCATCAGCACCTTTTTTTATTGCAGTATTAATTAAATCAGAACACGAACCCCCGCAGACAGCAACTTTTTTAATTGTTCTTTTACTGCCGTTTACAAAACGGAAGTTTTTTAAATTTAGGTTTTGTTTAACTTTTGATAAAAATTCTTTTGCCGAAAATGGTTTTGCATAATCACCAATAACGCCTGCACCGTAATTTATATTTTCGTTTGTAAGGGGATACACGTCAAAAGCAGGTTCATCGTATGGATGATATTTGTTTATAGCAGACATAACAGAATTTAATTTCCATTTGTTTGCTATAATTTCTAATCTTACTTCATTTACTTTTTCTTCTTTACCCTTTTCTCCCAAATATGGGTTTGTTGTTTCAGATCCCTTAAATGTTCCTTCACCATTTATTCTGAAACTACAGTTTTTATATTCACCTATTACCCCGGCACCGGTTTCAAAAATCTTTTCAGATAATGTTTTGATAAATTCTTCCGGTACAAAAACAACAATTTTATATTGATTGGATTTTAAGTTGACCAAAAAATCAATGTTATTTAATTTTAATTTTTTTGCAAGTTGAAAACTTACACCGTCTTTTGTAAAGTCAAGGTTTGTGTGAGCGGAATAAAGAGTAATATTATTTTTTATTAATTTTTCTATCAGCAGGGAGTTTTTGTCATTTTGTGTGTCTATTTTTTTGAGTGGGCTAAAAAGTAATGGATGATGGCTGAAGATGAAATTGCACTTTTGTTTTATTGCATCATTGATTACCCCTCCGGTTAATTCAAGGCATAACATAATGTTTTTTAACTCACTATTTAAAGAGCCTACTTGCAGTCCTACATTATCTCTTTCCCAAGCAATTTCTTTAGGAGCCCATTCTTCTATATATTTTACAACATCGTTGCAGGTCATAAATAAAAAAAAATGCACTTCGAAGTTCGGAGTGCATTTTAATAATTCTGTCGCTTTATTCTATTTAGGTTTCGTAAAGTGTATCTATTTATAAATTTTAATAATATTTTTTTATTTTTCATAATCAAGACATGTAAAATAACATTTTTTATTTCTATTTTCAAGAATTAAATATGTTAAATATTAACATATTGTGCTTTGCTTAGGTTCCAGCCATTTCTCGTCATTTTTAATCAATTCTATTAATTCATCAACAGCAGTTTCTGATTTAATATTTTTTTTAACTATATCTTTTCCCCTGTAAAGTGTTATTCTGTCAATTCCTGAACCGACATATCCGTAATCTGCGTCCGCCATTTCTCCAGGACCGTTTACTATACACCCCATAACCGCAATCTTTACTCCCTTTAAATGAAGTGTTTTTTTTCTGATTATCTCTGTCGTGTCCTGAAGATCAAAAAGAGTTCTGCCGCAGGAAGGACATGCAATATATTCGGTTTTTGTTATTCTTACTCTTGATGCCTGCAAAATATTAAATAGTAATAAATTAATATCTTGATAAGGAAACCCGAAATTATTTATATAATTAACAAAAACTCCGTCACCAAGCCCATCTATCAGCAATGCTCCTAAATCCGTTGAAGAATATAACCTTAATTTTTCAAATGAAATATTTTCATAACTTCTTCTTATTATAACGGGTGATTCAATTCCCATGCTGATCAATTCAAAAAAAGCCCTTCTTTGCTCTGCCATTCCGTGTGAATTTTTTGTGTTTAAAATTAGAACAGAAGTTTTATCTTTTTTTATTTC
>DRJC01000050.1 GCA_011052365.1 Ignavibacteria bacterium | reverse complement strand
AGGCGGAAGAAAAACTATTGAAGAGCGAATATTTTTTAAGTGAAGCACAAAGGATTGCCCATATAGGTTCTTATGAACTTGATGTTGCTACCGGATCATGGACAAGTTCAGATGAGCTTTATCAAATTTTCGGCATTGATCAAAATTATAATAAAAATATTGAAACGTGGAAAAATATATTGCATCCTGAAGATAAGGAAGCAATATTTGCATACTTACAAAATGATGTATTAACAGCACATCAAACCTTTAACCGGGAGTATCGTATAATCAGGGTTAGCGACAATGAAGAAAGATGGGTTCATGGACTTGGAGAACTTGAATTCGATACTAATGGAAATCCTGTTAAAATGATTGGAACAATTCAAGACATCACCGAACGCAAGCAGGCTGAGGAAAGAATCGCACGTTTTAGTCGTATTTTTGAAGATTCACTAAATGAAATATATTTGTTCGAATCAGATACTTTGAAATTCATTCAGGTGAATAAAGCCGCTCAGAATAATCTGGGTTATACAATGGCAGAGTTGAAAGAACTTACGCCGCTTGACCTTAAACCTGAATTTACAACTGAATTGTTTACAAATTTGATAGCACCTTTACGCAAAGGTGAAAAGGAGAATATCGTTTTTGAGACAGTTCACAAACGTAAGGATCAATCACTTTATAACGTGGAGATCCATTTGCAACTTTTAGAATTTGAACACGAAGCATTTTTCGCAGCGATTATTCTGGACATAACCGAGCGTAAAAAAAATGAAGAGAAAATTACACAAAAGAACAAACAGCTTCTACTGCTCTCTAAGGCTTCAACAGAGATAAATAAAGTTCTCGATATTAAAATAATTCTTCAACAGCTTGTTAAAATAGCAATCGAATTAACCGGTTCTACTTCCGGTGTTGCTGCTTTATACGAAGATGATAAAATGGTTTTTACAACATACAACAATAAAGGAAAAATTATTCCTATTGACTTTAAATTTGAAAAGGGATACGGAGTACCCGGTTGGATCATTAAAACCAAGAAACCATATATAACAAATGATGCAAAGAACGATAAATATGTTATTCAGAAAATACGTGAAAGACTTAATTTTCATCAATTGATTGATATACCGATCTTAAACAAAAAAGGAGAACTACTCGGTTGTTTTGAAATTTTTAATACTATAGACAAACGTCCATATAATGAACAAGATATTGAAATTATGCAAGGATTATCCGCAAGTGCAGCAGTTGCTATTGAAAATGCGCAGATAATTTTGGAGCGTAAAAAAACAGAGATGGCACTAAAAACATCAAATGAATTCAATGAATCTCTTATAGAAACAATCCCGTTTGGTTTGGATATTGTGGACTTAGAAGGGAATGTCTTATTTATGAACAATTTGCTAAAAGATACCGTTGGTATAGAAAACCCTAAAGGCAAATGCTGGGAGTTTTATAAAGACAGCGGAAAACAATGCACAGAATGTCCTTTAAAGGACGAAATGGAATTAGGTGAAACTAATATTTACGAAATACACAACGTTTTTGGAGGTAGAGAATATGAAATAACATATACAGTGATGAATTATAAAAATCAAAAAGCAATGCTTGAAATTTTCAGGGATATAACGGAATCTAAAAAGGCTCAAAAGGAAATACTAAAATTATCACGTGGAATAGAGCAAACCCCTGCAATGGTTGTAATAACAGATACCGATGGAAATATAGAATTTATTAATCCTAAAGTAACTGAATTTACCGGGTACTCCAAAGAAGAACTTATCGGCAAAAATCCAAAGATATTCCAATCAGGTCAAACACCACAAAAGACATATAAAGAATTATGGGATACAATTATTAAGGGTGATACGTGGGAAGGAGAAATTTTAAACAAACGCAAAAACGGAGAATTGTATTGGGAATCTGTACGCATATCCCCAATTTTCAATGACGAAGGAGAATTAATAAATTTCCTTGGCATTAAAGTAGATATAACCGAAAATATTAAAGCACGAGATGAATTACTTGCAGCAAAAGAAAAAGCAGAAGAAACAAATAAGTTAAAGTCAAACTTCCTTGCAAATATGTCTCACGAACTTAGAACACCTATGGTCGGCATTATAGGATTTATAGAGATTTTAGAAGAAGAGATAAAAAAACCGAAATTAAAAGAATATGCATCCTTTGTCCATGAAGCTAGTAGCAGATTGATGGAGACATTAAACTTAATATTAAACTTGACAAAAATTGAAGCTGAAAAAATAAATATTGAACTATCGAAAATTGATGTTATTCAGAATATGAAGAGGGCAATTAAAACATTTGATAAAATTGCTGCTAAGAAGAATATATATTTAAGATTTGAAAGTGATATTAAAAAATTTGAAACTGAAACAGATGAAAGAATATTTGACCAAATAATAAGCAACTTGGTAAACAATGCTGTTAAATATACGAAAAGAGGCGGAGTAACGGTTTCTGTTAATAAAATTAAAAACGATACTTATTTAGAAATAAAAGTGAAAGATACCGGTATTGGTATCCCAAAAGACAAGCAAGAATTAATTTGGGAAGATTTTAGGCAAGTTAGTGAAGGAATGGCAAGATTATATGAAGGTACCGGTTTGGGATTAACTATAACCAATAATTTTGTTAATAAACTTGGCGGAGAGATTAAATTAGAAAGCGGACTTAGCAAAGGTTCAACTTTTACTGTGCTGCTTCCTGTACGAGCAAAATCTATCTCCACTAAAACTAAAGAACAGACTTCTAACAAAAAAACCGGTACACCAAAAACAAAAAACAAACAAGAAAAACTAAAGACCCTGCTTTACTTTGAAGATGATAAGATATCACTTGAAGCAATCCCACTCTTTCTAAAAGGTCGTT
>DRJC01000049.1 GCA_011052365.1 Ignavibacteria bacterium | reverse complement strand
TTCTGAAATTCTGGAGCGGACTAAATGTTTGTTCTGCGTTTTCATTACTAGTTATTTTAATCAATTTGATTGGTTTAACTAGTCTTGTACCTAAATATATATTGCTGTGGGATGTCAAAAGTAGATTGATGTGGAAGTCAGACCTCCTTCTTTTGTGAAGTTTTAATTTTTATTCTTTTAATTTATTTAACCTCTCAACAAGTAGGTGCACCGTGGTTGATGGATTCTTTTTTACAAACGACTTCTCATCTTTAAATTGTTTTAGTAATCTTTTTGCATTTTTAATCGCGTCTGATTCTTTATTTTTAATTATTTCAATTAGTGGATATACCATACCAACTTTATTATAGTTATATTTTTTGTCACCTGTTGCTTTTCTATAATTTTCCGTTATCTTCTCGTTATAATCAATCCTTCCTATTGCTGTATTGAGAGGAATAAAATGCAACAAAAACCACAATTCAAAAGCTTCATTTGAATATGCTACTTTAATTCCTCTTTTCTCAGCCCTATTTATTGCATTGTTAAAATACTTATCAAAACCATCTTTATCAAAGACAACCCAACACTCATCATTTTCAGAATCAAATTCATTACTAGTAACAAAATCTATAGCAAGATTTACTAGACTTAGTGTATTATTACCACCTTTATATCCACCACTATTAATTTTTATTTTAATTTTTTCTCTACGAATCGTTTTCTCAATTTCCTTTTTCTTAAATTCAAAATAAATGGGCTCGGTTCTTTTTCCTTCAGCAAAAATATAAATAAAGCTAAATTGTTTCCTGGTATTTTGCTTTCTATGAAATCTTTTGCTCATATCTTTCTTTTAATTTTCAAGATCAATGAAAGGGATCGCACCAAACCTACCTTCTAAATATTTTTTAGAAAATTCAGTATCATTTCTTTGAGTTTTAAATTCTGCCAATGAAAATAAATTTCCTGCTCCAAATTTATCTTTTTCCGTAAACCAAAACTGCTCTTTGTTAAGTTCTTTATGTGATAATAGGCTCGTATCATGAGCAGTAACAATTAACTGTGCATTTTTGGGGTTATTTTTTTCAAAAAGATCAATAATGAATTTGGTTAGATAAGGGTGGATACTATTATCAAACTCGTCAATAAATAGGACATTCCCATTTTCTAAAGTGTCTACAATTGGGCCGAGCATATCAAAGAATCTCCGCGTTCCCGTAGATTCATCTCCAAAATTAAATTTTGCTGTTCCAATTTTGTCACCTTTTGAATTAAACTTGTTATGTATAAAGAAAACGGTATCTACTTTATCTGGGATTTCTTTTGCGCCCATAATAGACATCTGCTTTATTATCGGCTCAGGAAGTAACATTTTTTTCACTTCAATATCATTGATAGAAAAATCCGCTGTTTGCAAAAGATCTAATATTTTCTTTTTAGATTCATCTTCTTTACATAAATGCATAGTATATCCGCGATAATTTCCACTATCAAGACCATTTATGACATTTATCTTTTTAAACCCATCAACTGTTTGCATAGCGAGTTCATTATTCCACTGTGACGCAGCAGATAGAAACAAGACTTCTTTTCTTGTCTTTATTTCAGCAACATCTTTACTTTTTTCAAAATCGGCAAATACTTTAATATCTTGTCTTTTTCTAACTAAGTATTTCTTCTCTGTGCCAGATGCTAATATCTCAGATAAGTTTTCTGTAACAATTTCATTTTGTAAAAATGAAAAATTATACTTAAATATCTTTTTATCTAAAGAGAAGACAATCTCAAAGAAAACAGGAATGTCTTTCTGAGAAGATAGGATAAACGGCTGATAGGGCAAACTTGATCCTTCAGGATTGTTTGCAGATTTAGTTATGCCACCCCATAAAGAAACGAGGGCCTGTAGTAGCGTACTTTTACCAGAAGCGTTCGGTCCATAAATAAGCGAGGTTTTTAGTAGATTTTCTCCATTACTATCAAAAGTGTGCTCACTTTTTCGCGCGAGTGGGGAGAAAGTAACCTTATTTTTAAAGATTTTAAAATTTTCTGTGGAAAACTCAATGAGTGATATTTTCATAAGATTGTAAATTATTTACTTAAATATATCATATATATACACCATACCGTAAAATAATGCAAGCTTTTGCAAAAAAACTGCAAGTTCGCTCCAAGTATTGTTCTGCGGAAGCATGGCTTCCGCAGTGAATTATAATGCCGGTCTTGCATAGGTCTGACCTATGCAAGACCAAGCACTTCGTCCAACCGTCTCTCCTGATAGAGGGCATCATACAGCTGTTGGTAGCTGGCGCTTGGAGATGGCGTTTGTGTGGGAAGTTTAGATATTTCTGCGGCGGCTTTTCCAAGCCGTACCAAAACATCCGGTATGGCAGATTCCGGGATTTTCGTATGTGCTCCACGATAATTTGTAACAACTGAGCGAATAGCTCCCGGAAGATGTGCACTGTCAACTTCTCCGTTTGCGTGCCGATACGGAAGCTTCCATGTGAGCGTGTTTGATGAATCTCCCACATACGCAAAACAATCCGCGGGCACCTTATATACAGGATGCAACAATACTTCGCGTGCGGTTGATTCTTGCTCACCGTTTATTGTATCCACCAGCCCATTCTGCTCAACGCCACTTTTATGCTCGGGATCAAGAATTCCCGGAGAGCGATAAATACCATCTATACTCACCCACCACGCATCACGCGAACACATTGGCGTGTCAAGCGAAAGACGCACGCGATGTTGTAAACCACCACTCAAGATATCTGCTGCATAAAAAAGCGTGCCGTCGCTTACAGCAATAGTGCGAACACGTTGTTCGTCAGCATAGCGACGAGCTTGCGAAAGCGCCTGCTCTATTGATGGCAAATGATCCCACCGAAGTGAGCCGGGGCGTTTTACTTCAACCACCATCCGTTTAATGCCGTTATTGGTTAACACAATGTCGGCATATTGAAGCTGATTATTTATATCGCTGATACTCCAATCAAGAGCGACAGTGAAAAAGTCCTCAACAATGTTCTCTGCGACTTTTTCGGCAGCGACGCCGTTGCGTTCTTGTTGAGCAAGTCGCAACTGCCGATTTTGTAAAAATGTCGGCCAAGTGTCCGGTATCGTACCGATAAAATTACGAAATGAGGCGAG
>DRJC01000048.1 GCA_011052365.1 Ignavibacteria bacterium | reverse complement strand
ATTAAAATATTTTTAAGGTTCTTTCCACTACAGCAAAATAAGTTCTTAATATATTATCCTTTTTGATTCCAGTTCACAAGTTATAATAAACACCCAATTTATTTTAACAATCAGGTGTTTATTATAATACTTTATTTATTAATAAAATCTTTTTTAGGAATACTAAATTTGTAAATGGCATACAATAACATTAGTATTAATATAATTCCCGGTATTGTAAAATCATGTACTCCTAAAAAAGCAGCCACATCGGCTTTCCCTGAAATAACAATAGGTATAGCCATAAAAATACCTACAAGAGCTTCACCCGTGATTAAGCCTGAAGAGATTAACATACCTCTTTGCTCCAATTCCTTTGTTTCATTTAATTCCGGATCTAATTTTTTTGATTTCACTTTACGTTTAATTAGCGCAGATATTATACCTCCTAAAAATATCGGTACACTTAATTCCAACGGCAGGTAAATTCCTACTGCAACAGCTAATATCGGAGCTCTGAAATCAGAACCTCTTTTTTCCAGCCACTGATCATAAATAATTATAAATACTGATAGAACCATACCTATACCGACCATCAGCCATGGTAAACCTCCTTCAAAAACACCTTTGGCAACGGCAGCCATTAAGGTAGCTTGAGGTGCTGTTAATGATTGAGGATGAGCTGCGGAAACCGGTCCTATACCGTACGCTTTCAATAATAAGTTTAATACAGGTGCTATCACTATCGCAGAAACAACGGTGCCGACTATCAGCATTACTTGCTGTTTCCATGGGGTTGCACCTACTAAATAACCGGTCTTGAGATCGTGTAAATTATCACCGGCAATTGCCGTAGCACAAGCTACAACAGCACCAATCATTATTGCCGCAGCGGCTGATGCCGAATGTGTATTGCCGAAAAGAAACAATATCAACAATGATGCGAAAAGAATTGTAGCAATTGTAACTCCAGATATTGGATTGTTGGATGAACCCACTAATCCGGTCATATAACCGGAAACTGCTGAGAATAAAAAACCGGCAACTACCATTATTAGAGCCATTGTTAAACTCATTCCGAATGACCCTACCAAGAAATGGTATAGAAAATAAAGCGGAATAATTGAGAACAAAATTATGATAAGTACCCATTTCATCGACATATCATGATCAAGTCGATCATGCAAACCATTATTCTTGATATCCTTATATGCTGCTAACCCCGACGTAATACCCGAAAATACACTTCCTCTCATCTTTATCAGCGCCCAAAGACCACCTATAACCATAGCCCCAACCCCTAAATAACGAGTTTGTTCCGACCAAAGTTGATTTGCATACACCGTGGCTGTAACCCCGGCAGGTGCACCTCCTTGTACTAATAACAATATCGGAATTGCTACAAGCCAATTTATTATTCCACCTAGAAATACCAAAATAGCAATGTTAAGACCAACAATATAACCGACTCCTATTAATGCAGGCGATAAATTTGTTCCGAAATAAGCAATTACATTTTTACCAAATAAATATTTCGCACCTTCTACTGTCTCAGCAATTAATCTCAAACCTGTTTGACTAAATTTAAAGAGCGCCGAAAATGCCGCAGCCCAAACTACAAACTTTACTCCTTTGCCACCGTGCTCTCCGGTTTTTAGAACCTCGGCACAAGCTATACCCTCGGGAAATTGGAGCGGCTTTTCCACAATTAAAGCTCTTCTTAAAGGAACAGTAAACAATACTCCAAGTATCCCACCAAATCCGGCAATCAGAGCGGTATCTAAAAAATTAAACTCACTCCACGCACCCAGCATTATCATAGCCGGCAGTGTAAAAATAACCCCAGCTGCTAATGATTCTCCTGCCGACGCACAGGTTTGAACGATATTGTTTTCCAAAATATTAGAGTTCTTGAACATTTTAAGTAAACCCATAGAAATAACTGCTGCCGGTATTGAAGCGGAGACTGTCATGCCGGCAAACAAACCCAAATAAGCATTTGCCCCTGCCAGTATAACAGCTAAGATAACTCCCAATATAACCGCTTTAATAGTAATTTCAGGTAATTTTGCTGAGGACGGAATAAACGGGGTAAATGATGCCTTACCGCTTACTCCGATAATATCTTTTGCATTTTCAGCCATAATAAATTTCCTTCTTTTGTAGATTATATATTATGATAGGTTTTATATATTTCCAATCATCCGATTTTATTAAAAATGATTTTGTATAATTTAAAATGTTATTAAATTCAAATGGGTTTATAGTAGGATATTTACTCTGATTACAGTATTCCAAAATATTATTAGACCATCTTTTACACAATCAGTTTCTACAAATTCTCAAAACTTCCGGTAGTTAAATCTAATACGAATTAGAATAATGAGACTATAAAAGAATTCTGTCAATTCTATTACAAATAGAAAACATTCCGAATTTTGTAACAGCAAAGTCTAATTGAGTATCAATATTATATTGAATTCTTTCGGGACTTCGAATATTATTATCTCTCAATTCATTTTTAACAATTTTTTTACTTCGTCTTCTATTAAGTTAGGGTGGTCGTTCCGAATATTCAGCGCATAAAGTAGATGTTTGTGCATCATTTCCGCTATCGTATCTTGATGGAACGGCTGAATCAAGTGGGATATTACATTTACGGACAAATGGAAAAAATATTTTATTTCCCAAAAGAATCTCTTTGTGGTAATTCTTTTCCCAAGTAATATATTTGTAAACGTATAACATATTAATAATCTGCTAGGAATAATCAATAAAAATTAATACATCTTGCAGTACCTATTATAAAATAAATAAAAGAATATTTAGTAACAATTTAAATCAGCAATTCGGGAACAAAATAAAATCAATAAAAACAATTAGTTGTGCATGCCTGAGCAAATATTTTTCTTGTTGAGTTTGTACATAATTAAGCGAATCAGGAGATTCGCTCTACATTTCAAATATTAGTCCCCGAATCGCTGATTTAGATATATCCATTTGATTGATATAATTTTGTTTAGTAATTTTGGTAACTTTTTTAGAATACTTCTAAGAATCTAATTTTGTTGTAACAAATTCGTAACACAAAAATTGTTCATTAAAAAAATATTGTGAAAGTCTAATTACCAAACTGGCGAAACCTGTCCGGCGTAGTCCGAAGGACGAAGACGGATTGGTAGACTTACAAAGGTTTTTTGATATTTTGTTATACTTGCCGAAGTGGCGAAACCTGTCCGTCATAGTCCGAAGGACGAAGACGGATTGGTAGACTTACAAAGGTTTTTTAATATTTTGTTATACTTGCCGAAGTGGCGAAACCTGTCCGTCATAGTTCGAAGGACGAAGACGGATTGGTAGACATATTACTGTTCTTTATATTTTGATTTTTTAATTGCCGAAGTGGCGAAATTGGTAGACGCGCTGGACTCAAAATCCAGTCTGGCTTAAACCAGGTGCCGGTTCGAGTCCGGCCTTCGGTACTTTCCTAAAATGCTAATATTTACTATTAGCATTTTCTATTTTAAATACATTTGTAAAACTAAACTTTACCTTCGGCGGGCAAGCCGGTCTTCGGTACTCTCTAAAAAAATGCTGACATTCATTTACCGGCATTTATTATCTGCGTAATTCTTATCCGGAATATTTACCATAGAACCCGCTTAACAAAATTATATATTTAACCATCTCTCAGATTAAATATTATAAAATACATTCTGCATCTTAAGGTAAGATGTCCTTTAATTAGCAATACCCGAAGTGGTATACTTCTTTTTCAGAAAAGCATAAATTGCAATGCCCGTAATTAAAACAAAGAAACTAATAATTTGTGAAGTAGAAATTAAACCGTTAAAATAAACTCCACGTGGGTCGTTCCTAAATATTTCTACGAATGAACGGGTAATTGAATAGAGAATTAAAAAAACAGCAAAAAGTTCACCTTTAAATCGTTGCTTTTTCTTCAAGTACATTAAGAAAATAAAAATTAATGAATTGGTTATTACCGAGTACAACTGAGTTGGATGAAGCGGAATTCCAACAGGCGCCATAGAGCGTGGGTCTGAATAAATAACAGCCCAAGGTAAATCTGTTGGCTTACCGTAACTATCACCCGAAGCAAAACAGCCTATTCTACCAACTGCTAACCCTAATGCCAAAGCCGGCGAAAATAAATCTGTTACTTTCCAAAGATCATAATTATGCTTTTTGATATACCATATCCCTGCAATTACAGCAAATATAAATCCACCGTAGAAAGTAAAGCCTCCATTCCATACCATTAACATGGCTGCCGGATGACTCAAGTAATAACTTAATGAACCGTCAAAGAGGATAGAAAAAACACGTGCGCCTATTATTGAAAAAATGGTTATTAAAATAACAAACTCATACATTTTTTCCTTATCGAATTTATATGCTTCAGCATATTTAATAACCATAAAAATTCCGGCATAAAACCCTAAGGCATGTAATACGCTTACTGTTTGAATTGTCAAAGGACCGAGTTTAAATAATATTGGATACATATCTTGATTACTTTATTGATTAATAAAAAACTTAACTGATTTCCCTAAATTAGATAATTTTGGAATAAATGCCGAAACACCATTTTTATATTCTAAATATTCTTGTCCGGACATTTTAATAATTTCTTGTTCTTTTCTCATTGCCAAACGATAGTATGCATACATTAAAATAGGCTACATAATTAGAGTAAGTGTAACGTAACCATACTCCAAAGCTCATAATCATAAGATTGTTCCATGCTTCCTATGTTTAGAACACTTTACCCATTTAAGTATTTGGTAAAATATAACTTAAATATTAAGCTAATATGTATTATTCATTTTTTATCAAAATTAACTATTCAATATAGACAAAAATTAAAATATTTTAATTTAATAAATTTACATTAACATCTTTATTGTCATTCATCCGGTTAAAAAAGAATAAAAGAAAAATAATACCCAAATAAATTATTACACTTAAATAAAAAATAATTGTATACCCAATTATAGTAGCAATAACTAAAGTAATTACTGCCCCAAGAAATCCTGCAATTCCTGATATCCCTAAAAGAATAGAAATTGCATTTAAATTATCATATTCAGCTAATTCTAATAATAAAATAGGAAAAGGTATTCCTATAAATAATGCAGGAACTAAAACCAATACAAACAATTCAAAATTATTACCGCTTATGTTAGGTATCAGAAAGAATACTTCTATAAAAAGTATTATTAGCAAAAGACAAATAACAGGAATAATTACTCTAATTCGATTTTCCTTAATATAATTTGACAAAAAACTTCCGATACCATTTCCTAAAAGAAATGCAAAGAGTAAAAGTGAAAAAGACATTAATGGATTGTTCAAATAAAGATTAAGTGATTGAAAGAGATAAGACTGAATTAACATATATGCAAGTCCCAACAAAAAAGTAATTACAGCAATTTTATTGAACAAAACGATAGGGATATTTCCATCGATAACATTAGTTTGCCAGCCCTTTTTAAATTTAAAGATAACCCAAAAAATTAAAAGAGCACCTGCGATTATAAGGATATTCAGATTCTTTGGAATTCCTAATTCATAATTAAAGAAAAATGGTGACTGGTCGGTTACGGGATTAAAATTGATGGAAGTCTTTTGTGTTAGTTGGTTAAAGGTAAGTTTTCCCTGCGCTACATCGTATAATATTTTATCAAACATTTCCCACTTCAACTCTACGCCTTCAGATAATTTTTTATCGATCTTTATTTGCTTTATATAAGGGAAAAAAGAAATTCCTTTATCAAAATTAAATTGGTGAGAAAGTATATGCCTTTTATAAATATCTCTTTTAGCAAACGGTTCCTTCTTTATAACCAGAACAGGGTTCATCTCCTTGTCAATTACATATAAGTTATTAAAAGCCTCTTTTTCATTTTTACCATCCCTCTTCAATAATTCCAGGTAGTTGGAAATAACCCTGTAAACTTCTTCGTTGTTGTGAAGTGTTAGAACAATTCTCCCCTCTTCTGTTAATGCGTTTAAATAATCTTGTAATGCTTCAACAGTAAATAAATAATTTTCAGTAAGATTTATAAAATCAGTTGTCCTTACTCCCTTAGTTATTGCAATTGTTAAAAAGATAAGGTCATATTTGTTCTTTGCTGATTTTACAAAATTTCTTCCCTCTCGCACAATAACTTTAACATTTTTTTTATTGACAAATGTAGAAGGGTTGTATTCTTTCATAAATTTTACAAAGGTTGGATTTACTTCAACAGCTTCAATAAATTTTGTCCTACCGAGGTAGGCAATTGCAATATCATATCCGCCTCCGGGTCCAATAATCAAAGCGGAATCTTTTTCATTTTTTTCAAGAAAGTGGAAAGGAAAATACATACCCGAATTCATAATTGTATGTTTTAATTTTACAGAATCTTTAACTAACTCATCTAATTTCACTACTTTTGTTCCTGCTGCCCCGTCAATAAACATAGATGTTGATGAACTTGAATCAGGGTAAGTGAATTTTATCAATTCGGTTTTACCAAAAGAGTTCCAACGACTTTTGATAGTTTGGTATTTTACGCCCGGAATATTTTTTATGCGTAACAAATCTTTATCAGCTGATTTTGCAATTGACGGTTCAAAATCAAGATTTATTATTATTAAAGTTACCGATAAGAAAAAAAATAAAATCGTTACAATCTTATGACTTAAATTAAATGTGTCATACTTTTTAAAAGCAATGAATGAACAAATTGAAATGACAAGTAAAATTACTGTTAACAATTCTGCCAAATTTATATTGTTTAACATATACATTGATGCTATGGCACCAATTGAAGCACCAAAAAGATCCGCAGCATATAAAATTGCACTTTGCTTAGCATTAAGTTGATAATAGTCTGCACAAATGGCTCCTATTAAAAAGAAGGTAGAACCGGCTAATATTATGTAAAAAAGAAGTCCGGTTGAACCGGTTCCTAACATTTCAAATTTTGGAAGAAGAAATATAAGAGCTATTGTTAAGGGAAATGATGTAAGAAGTAAAATATAATATTTTGCAGGGGAAAACTTTTTTTTCGAAACTAACTTTGAATAATATAATTGCCCCGCAGCGTGTCCTAAAATAGAAAATGCTATTATTATAAATACGAAGTGATATGTGAGTATATATGAAAAAATTCTTGAAATAGTAATTTCATATACAATTGTAATAAAAGAAAATAGAAATATTATTATTGTCGGTTTATATTTATTCAATTCAGTAAAATTCAAATTTATATCGTAATATTATCAAATCGATCTTCCGTAAGATGATTGACCGTCTCATAAGAATTATTATTCACATTACTTATGTACTCTTCAAGCTCCTACCCAAATTGAATTTTACGAAGTTTTGTAAAGAAATAGTATATTCTACTTTTGTAAACTTGTATTGTTTCAGCTTTGATATTTTTTTATCACCATTCTGCATATCGTACTTTATAATAATGAACTCTATAATATAATTTCTTAGTTGTTATTTTTGTTTAATATATTTTCAAGATCCTTTTCTAACCCCTGATTAACATAACGAACAGCACAAAAAAAACTCTTTACCATATTTTATTTTAACACGAGCATGACTTTTGTATGATTTGTTTTTTTATTATTACTCCAATAATAATAAATTATCGACAAAATAATCAATTGTTGAATAATCACAATTTTAATGCCATACTAAAAGTCCTATTTTTTTAGCAATAGTGAATGAAAAAAATAATATTTTAAATTGTTTAAATAATTTTTTTAATAATTTAATTATGTTTATATGTACACGGTATCTTAAAAAACTTTTTTTGTTAAAAACAATCTCCACTTGAAATGTATTTTAATATTTATCAAGCGATATTTTCTTTTATTACTTTCCTCGGAGCCATCGGCTTAAGTTTAATTATATATTCCCGGAGTAAGGAAAATATAACTAACCGTTTATTTATCTTATTGTTATTGCTGGTGGCAGGTTACATAATGTCGCACAGCATCCATTTTGTCTTTAGACGTGTCGGTAGTGTAACAATATTAGATATATCTTGCCATTCCTTCTTCTTAATGATTTTACTAACATTAACTTTTTTTACATGGAATTACCCTACTCCCAAGAAAATGGGACTGATTAAAAGCTTATCTATTCTAATACCTTCAATTTTATTATTAGTTTGGTTATGGACAGGAACTTTGGTACAAGACTCTCACATACACGTTGCTAAATATGAAGCTCATTATGGAACTTATTACCCTGTTTTTCTTATTTGGTATTTATTTCTTCTATTTCTAAATATATACTGGATTGCTGTTAAAATAAAAGGACAAAAAGACCCTATACTAAAAAATAAATCCGTGATATTTATAATCGGTTTAATAATTACAAATTTTTTGTCATTTATTTTTGGGTTAGCATTGCCCTGGATACTTGGATTTTATTTCTTAGTAGAAATAAGCCCTTTAACATTCCTAATCGGAATGGTAATATTTACGGCAGTAGCAGTGGGCAAATATAATATGTTCCCTACTGCAATAGAAAAAGTTAGTAAGTTAAGCATTAATAAGAAAGTACTTCTTAGCGCTTTAATATTTGTTCCAATCATAATCCTTCTGGTTGAGATACCAATAATAACAATGTTTATTACAATAAATCATAACTACGAGCTAATTGAAATTTTTCTAATAAGCATATTTGGTGGAATTTTAGTAAGTATAAGCATGTCTTTTATAATAATGAAGGTTATTTCAAATCCTTTAACTTTATTAAAAAACAGGGCAAAAGATATTGGAGACGGAAATTATGGAATTAAAGTACCAATAAGATCGAACGATGAAATTGGCGAACTTGCACAGGCATTTAACAGTATGTCTTTAAAATTGCAAAACAACTATAACGAGATAAAACTTAAACAAGGACGTATTACTTTACTATTAAATGCCATCGACAACTCTTCAGTTTCCATTGCTATTGTAGATGAAGATTTTAATATCTTAGAAATTAATGAAACATATAGGCGTCTAATTGAAAAAGAGAAAAATGATATCTTAGGCAAAAGTATTGAAGATATACAGTTTAAAAATATTGTTAATAAAAAATTTAGTGATATTAAAGAGACGGTAACTTCAGAAAATAGTTATAAAGATGAAATTGAATGGAATAATTCAAAAAACATTAAACATAATTTATTGCTATCAATTACGCATGTATCCATATTAAAGTATAAATCCAATGGTTATTTATTTGTGCAAATAGATATAACAGAAAAGAAAAAATTAGAAGAACAATTGTTGAAATCTGAGAAATTAGCAGACCTGGGAGAAATGGCGGCTGTTTTAGCTCACGAAATTAAAACTCCTCTTACTTCTATAAAAATGAATGCCGATATTCTAAAAGAAGGGTTGGAACTTAATGATGAAGACAAAGTATCATTTTCGATTATTCAAAAAGAAATCAACAGGTTAAATAATTTGGTAAAAGATGTTCTAAGTTTTTCCAGGCAGATGGAATTAGAATATTCAAGATTTAATTTAAAAGAAACTGTTGAGAATATACGGATGCAAGTTTATAACAAACTAAATTCAAAAAAAGCTCAACTTATTAATAATTGTAAATCCATTACAATTGAAGCTGATGAAGAAAAATTAACTCAAGTATTTTTAAACTTTATAGATAATTCAATTGATAACATTAATCCCAACGGCAAAATTATAATTGATACAAAGAAAAATATAAAAGAAAATATATTATCTATTTTTATAACTGATGACGGTGGAAGCAATCTGAATGAAGATAAAATATTTGAGCCCTTTTTTACAACAAAAGCCTCAGGTACAGGCTTAGGTTTATCAATTTCACAAAAAATTATTCAAAGCCACAACGGAATTATTAAGCTTGTAAACTCTAACGAAAAAGAAACAAAATTTAGGATTGATATCCCAATAAAAAGTAACAAAATTATTTAGAATTAGAAAACAAAGATTATATAATGGAAAAAATATTAGTAGTAGACGACGATCAATCTATAAGAAATACTTTAAGTAATTATTTGAAAAGACAAGGATTTGAAATATTTTCCGCCGAAAATGGAAAATTAGCCCTGGAAATTGTTAAAAAGAAAAGTCCCGATCTTATAATTACCGATGTAAGAATGCCGGAAATGGATGGAATAGATTTACTTAAAAACGTAAAAGAAATTGACAACCATACCCAAGTAATAATAATTTCAGCATTTGATGATATGCAAAGTACCATAAGTGCGATGCAAAACGGTGCTTATGATTATATTGAAAAACCATTAGAGATAGATAAACTTAAAATAAGAATAAACCGAGCTTTGGAAAATAAAAGACTCAGTGATCATTTAGAATCTCTCATACCTTCCAATTACAAAGAATATAAAATTGAGAATACTCTTATAGGTAAAACACCAGGTATGAAAAAAGTTTACAAATTAATCGGTCAAGTATCTTCAAGCAGAGTTACAACATTAATACAGGGTGAAAGTGGAACCGGTAAAGAATTAGTCGCAAAATCAATTCATTACTGCGGGATAACAAAAGATAATCCTTTTATAGCAGTTAATTGTACTGCTCTGACAGAATCTTTGCTTGAAAGTGAATTATTCGGTCATGTTAAAGGAGCTTTTACAGGATCCGTAAGAGATAAAAAAGGTAAATTTGAATTAGCAGGAAAAGGGACAATCTTTTTAGATGAAATATCCGAGATATCACCTAATTTACAAGTTAAATTACTTAGAGTTTTACAGGAAAGAGAGTTTGAACGTGTAGGCGGTGAATCGTTATTGCCAATGAGAGCAAGAATTATTGCAGCAACCAATAAGAAGCTTTCTGAGTTGGTTAGTGAAGGTAAATTTAGAGAAGATTTATACTACAGACTAAGAGTTGTTTCTATCGACATTCCACCATTACGAGAAAGAATTGAAGATATACCAATACTTGTACAGCATTTTCTTGCTAAAATAAATACCGAATTACATAAGAATGTAAATAAGGTACCTGAAGAAGTAATGGAAATTCTAAAAAATTATAACTGGGTAGGCAATGTTAGAGACTTGGAGAACACCCTTATGCAGGCAGTTGTTCTTTCTACAGATGACGTAATTACAAAAGAGAATATTCTTTTAAGAAAAAATGAAACCGAATTGGAAAGTTCAGTAAGCTTTTTGAACTTAAGTTTAGAAGAAATGGAAAAGTTACATATTGAATCTGTGCTTAATTCATTAAACTGGGATAAACAAAAGGCACATAAGATACTCGGAATATCTTTACCTACACTTTACAGTAAAATTGAAAAATATAATATTAGATCAGAAAAGTAAGAGCTATCAACATTAAAATAATTTAAACTTCTTAAATACTTTTTTTAATTTTTTTAAAATTCTCTCAATTATAGCTCAAATTTTTACCTACTCCCATTCTTTCCTTTTTGGCATAGTCATTGACAAATCAAAGGGAATTCTATTAAAGAATGGATCAACTGAATTATGCAATTAATTTTAATCATATTATACATAAGCCTAACAATTGTTATTGTTATAATATTATTAAAAATCATAAAAAAGATCAAATAGAAGAAGATTAAATTAAAGAACGCTCTATGAGAAAAAAAGGACTAATTTTTATCGTATTAATATCACCAACTGTTTTTATTTCAGAACAACAAAATAATTTTGATTGATAATGGAGCTAAAGTGAAATATAAAACTTGGAGTTGGCTATGAAATGTAGTAATTGCAATACACAGAATAAAAGCGATAGCAAAGTTTGTATCAATTGCGGTCATAAATTTGAGACTGCGGATAATAATGTTGAAACAATCAAAGTGAAAAATATTCAGAGTGAAAATGATGAGTATCAAGCTCATAAAAAATATGTAAAAGGAAAGAATTTTGATATCTTAACAGAACTAAGAAACCATAAAATATTTACTGCTGTAGCAATAATTATAACTGGTTATTTTTTTTACCAAGCTTTACCAAAAGACCATGAATATTTTAATTTAGTTGCTTCAAAGTTTGTATGCTCTTGCGGTGCTTGTGGTGAACTTTCATTGGAAAACTGTGTTTGTCTTACAGCTACAAAAGAACATAAATACATAAACAATTTATTAAGTCAAAACAATACAATTAGTCAAGCAATTGTTGCTGTAGCAAATAAATATGGCTGGTTAAAAAGTCAATATTATCCTCAATATCAAGTCGACAAAAGTAAGGTTTGGTTTGGAGGAATTAGTCGACAATAATCAAACTTAGAATACATAAACTTTGTAGGCACTCCAAATAATTGATGAAATAAATAATAAATACGGAGGTAAAAAAATATAAATAAATAATAATGATTAGCTTTTGTCCGAGTTGCAGTAATAAAGTTGAACAAGAAAAGAAGCAATTTTTATAATGAAATTAGAAACTTCGGGTGATGTAAATTTAACCGCAGTTGAAAATGGTTGTAATACTACTTCGGAAAATATTTCTAAAGAAACATTGACAGTTGAAGTTAGTATAAGACAAAACACTAACCCCGTTTGTATAGGCGGAATATTTATAACAATTGGTTATAATAGCTGTTATCGTTAGAAAAAATGAATATAAATTTAGAAGTAGGTGAGTTATCAAAAAAGTAGAAGCATATATTAACACTTTAAGAGTGCATTGGCTAATAGAAGAGTTACAAAAGATAGGAATTAACGAAATAAAAGTAACCCAATATTTTAAATCCCATTCTCAAATATCGTTGCTCGAATTAAAATGCGATAATAATTTTGTAAAGGAAGTGAGAAAGTTAATACACGAAGTTGGAACAACCGGAAATGCAGTAGATCATTACATTACAGTTAAAGACTTATCCCAAAGTGATGGATACCCAGATAGCAATGAAGATTCTTTTCATCAAAATATTTTAAATTAATATCTAAATTTTAGATAAAGATATTTTTTTAATAAAAGAAACAACAACGTATATTAATTCTGATTTTATTAAGCTAACTTAAATTTGAACTTTATAAGATTGGCTTGAATGAAATTAAAGTTACAAAATTTTATGAACCTGTAAATCCAACCTCATACATCGAAATAGATTGTAGTAGTAGTTGGGTAGAAAAAGTTATACAAATATTTTAAAATTTAACCTAAAAATAAATGGAATAATAATATGGTGATTTTATAGGGTATAAAAAATAAATCTTTAAAAAAACTAAACTACAATTTAGCTTAGAGGGAAATTATGGGCAAGTTAAAAAGAGAATTGATAAACCTAAAAAATTTATTCATCAAAAATGAACAAAAGGATTGGGAATTATTATACAATGACCGCTCGTGGGAATTTTTACATTCTGTGGAACAGAGACCACGACACTACGCAATTGCAGGTATAATTGCCGAATATACTAATGAAGGAGGGCAAATTCTTGATGTAGGATGCGGATACGGTACTCTCTTCCATTTAATTTCCAGGTTCAACATTAATTATACAGGGATAGATTTTTCAAAATACGTAATCCAAGAATGTGAAAATAATTTTATTAAAAAAAATAACTGCTGTTTTGAAGCCGTAGCATTTGAGAATTATAAAAGCCCTGCTTTATTTGACGTAATTGTTCTTAATGAATTTCTATATTATTTCCCTTTGAAAAAAATAAATTATATAGTAGAAAAAGCTATTAATATCTTAAATAATAAAAATAGCATACTCATTGTTTCAATGAACAAAAATCCTAAATCTTTTTTTATTTGGCAAAAGATACATTCGTTAACACAAGTTAAACAAAGCCTGCGTGTAATTAATTCCGCAACTAAAAGTGCTTGGTGTGTAAAAGTTTTGCAGCGGGCTGCTTGATGATAAAATAATAGATGCTATGAAAATGTTTACAAGATATGGATATATATCTTTTACAAATTGGTTTTCGGATTATTAATTTATAAGGAACTCACCTCTGTCCTCTCTTAAAAAGAGAGGAAGGTAATTGTAAAATCCGAAAACCAATTTAGATAGAGTATATACAAACGAAAGAACAGCTTACTTTTAATTCAACCGGTAACTAACTTAGTCAGAGGTTTAATTGTACATTAAGAAAATCGGAAATATTAGAGCTTATATTATTCATATTTTTGTAATATCTGTTATATTAAACTTTGTTTGGGAAACGGCTCAAATACCTTTTTACTACAATAGCCAAATAACTTTTAGCAAAATCCTTTACTGTTTCATTGCAAGTTTAGGTGACGGTATAATGATTTTAATTATTTTCTTCACAGGAAAAATTATTTTCAAAAATAATTATTGGATTGAAAATCTAAATTTTAAAAAGCTTTCTTTAATATTAATGGCAGGATTATTTCTTGCAGTAATTGTTGAGATAACTGCACTCAGATTGGATTTATGGGGTTACAGTAATTTAATGCCTAAATTAATGTTTCTAAGCATAGGGCTTTCCCCTGTTTTGCAAATGCTGATACTGCCGATAAGTGTTTTTCAATTAACAAAATTAAGAATCAATAAAAAGCGAGGTCATTATGTATAATAGTATGTGGTCAGGAGCTATGATGTTCGGTTGGATATTTTGGATATTGCTACTTGTAGTAATTATTTGGGTTGTATATCAATTCTTAAACAAGAATCGAAATTCTGCTAATACAAAATCTGAAAACGCAATGGATATCTTAAAAGAAAGATATGCCAAGGGAGAAATTACAAAAGAAGAATATGAAACTATGAAGAAAGATTTAAACTAATAATTAAGGAGGTACAAAATGTCTTACGCATATTCAAAAACATTATCCATTTCTTATGATGAAGCAATTGAACATGTAACTGAGGAATTAAAAAAAGAAGGATTCGGAATCTTAACCGAAATTGATGTTAAAGCTACATTAAAAAAGAAGCTTGATATTGATTTTAAACCCTATAAAATTTTAGGGGCTTGCAATCCTCCATTTGCATATAAAGCATTACAGGCTGAAGAACAGATAGGTTTGATGCTTCCCTGTAACGTAATAGTTTATGTTAATAATTCAGGTGAAACAGTAGTTGCTGCAGTAGACCCGGTAGCTTCAATGAAAGCAGTAGAAAATGAAAACCTTGGAAACATTGCGAAAACAATTCAGGATAAGTTAAGATCAATAATAGAAAATCTTTAGAAAGATAGAAAATTATTAAAATTTTATAAAATATTTTAATAATTTTACGATGTAAAAATTAAATTTTTTAAATTTTTTATTATTTAAATATATAGGTGATAAAATGAAAGCTATAATAAAAAAAGTAGCTCTTTTTAGCAGCATGTTAATGTTGCTTTTTGTCTTCACTGTATCTATAAATGCACAAAATAAACCGACGAATATGCAGCAAATGATAGGGCGTATGAATCAAATGTCAGCCCGCATGAATAATATGATGAGTAACATGAAAGGTATGATGGGAAATAAAGGAATGATGAACAACAAAGGAATGATGAACAACAAAGGAATGATGAACAACAAAGGAATGATGAACAACAAAAGAATGATGGACAACAAAGGAATGATGGGAAACAAAAGTATGATGAAATTTATGAATAATTTGCAAATGATGTCCAACAACATGCAGGGAATGATAGTACAAATGAAGACAATGATGAATAACAAGGAAATGATGAAAAATAAAGTTATGTCAGAAAATATGAATGGTATGATGAAACAAATGGACGGGATGATGAAAAATTATAATCAAATGCTAAACAGTATTGAAAAACAAGTGAAGAAAAAATGAAGAAAAATAAAATATTATATTTAATAATTGGGTATCTTGTAATATGATGTTCGGCGGGATATTCTGGCTATTACTTCTTGCAGTAATTGTGTGGTTCGTATTTCAACTATTAAATAAGAATCAAAATATTGGTAATACGAAATCTGAATCTGCGATGGATATCTTAAATAAAAGATATGCCAAAGGAGAAGTTACAAAAGAAGAATACGAAGAAATGAAAAGAAATTTGTCATAGTTAAACACAAATTATGATGATGCTAAATAATGGAAGAGTACAGATGTACTTTTTCTTTATTTCTTTTGTGGTTTATTTTTTTATCAATTTTATTCACCACAGAAAAAGAGAATAATTCTAAAAAAGATTTGAAGTAAATAATTTTTATTATTTTACAATTATGAAAATTATAATTCTAATTGTACTGATTGTTTTTATTTTTGGATTAATAATCAGGAAGTTTAGAAATGTTTAAAAAAGATGATAGTTGTTCCAGATAAATTTTAAAATATTATGACACATTGTTTCAATATTAAGGAAATGTTAAATTTTCAATATTAAGCCGACTTTCAAAAATTATTCTTGCCCAATATTATAAGTTTTGTTATGTTGAATTAGAAATTTTGAAATGCTTTCTAACTAAGTATAATTTGTAAGTATAAAAGTATCTAGAAACAAAAAAGAAAAAATCATAATAAAATTGATACAAATTCTTTACAACTTCTTTTCTATCTCGTTCCGAGAGGGTTCTATATCTAATCAAAGAAACTACCTCGTTTTATCTATGAGTGAGTGTTTAATTAATTGTTTTATCCATAATAAATAAGGAGTCATATCTAATGGCTAAGTTATACAAATTTCTCGTTTTTGCCCTTATGTTAGTAGCTACAACAACTCTGTATGCACAAAATTATACAGTTTCAGGTGTTGTTACTAATGCACAGACGGGTGAAAAATTAATAGGGGCAAATGTTATTCTCGTTGGTACAAGCCTTGGTGCTGCATCAGACCAAAATGGAAAATATTCTATTTCAGCTCCAGCTGGTAATTATACATTAAGAGTCAGTTATATAGGTTATGCTACTCAGGAGGTACAAGTTAACCTTAATAATAACGCTAAAGTTAATGTTGATTTAACAGTAACAGAATTTACGCTTTCATTAAATGTAATTGCTGACAGGGCAAAAGAACGTGAGACACCTGTTGCATTTAGCAATGTTACTAAAAAAGATATGGAACTTATGCTAGGCTCTCAAGATATACCAATGGTATTGAACACTACACCAAGTGTTTACGCTACAATGCAGGGCGGTGGTGCTGGCGATGCTCGAATAAACGTTCGTGGTTTTAATCAAAGGAACGTTGCAATTATGATAAACGGTGTTCCTGTAAATGATATGGAAAACGGTTGGGTTTACTGGTCAAACTGGGATGGAGTAGGTGATGCTACTTCTTCAATTCAGGTTCAAAGAGGGTTAAGTGCAGTTAACCTTGCTACACCATCAATCGGTGGTACAATTAATATTATCACTGATCCTACAGCTCAAAAATTTGGAGTTAAATACAAACAAGAATTCGGTAATGATGCTTTCTTGAAATCCACACTTTCTTTTAACTCCGGCTTAGTAAACAAAAAATTTGCCATCAACGGTACAATAGTAAGAAAAACCGGTGACGGTACAATTTCAAAAGCCTGGACAGATTCTTGGGCTTACTATTTTGGTGCAACATATAATATTAATAGTAAAAACAGAATTGAATTATATGCTCTAGGCGCACCTCAGAGACACGGACAAAATCTTTACAAACAAAATATTGCCGCTTACAGTCAATCTTTTGCAAGTGGACTTCCAGATTACAATAAAGCTGCATTTTCTAAATTCCATCAAACTAAAGCCGGAAGACTTTACAATCAAAACTGGCAAAATGTAAATCCATCGTATAGCGGCAAACAATGGTGGAATGGAGCCACACACAATAGATATAATTCTAATTTCATAAATGAAAGAGAAAATTATTTTCACAAACCAATTATAAACTTTAACTGGTATTCTCAATTCTCAAACAAGGTAAGTTTATATACCACTATGTACTGGTCAGGTGGTAAAGGCGGAGGCTCCGGTACTTATGGAAACGTATATAGAAGAGATGCAAACGGAAAATTAGGAGACAAAAGTTATAAATTTTATTATGGTCCTTCACCTTGGTCTTGGGATTGGAATCAAACAATCGCTATGAATTCTGGTGCTGCAGGTAATTATTACGTAGATAAACGTAAAATAGCTAAGGTTGATGGACAATCAATAGGAATATTACGCAATAGTGTTAATCAGCAATGGACAATTGGTGCTATTTCTAAAGCATTTATTAATTTCAGCGAAAATTTCAAGATGTCATTTGGTATCGATTGGAGGAAGGCTGAAATTGAACACTTTAGAGAAGTTAGAGATTTATTAGGAGGAAAGTTTTACAATTATACCGGTAATGATTTTGATACAACTCCTGCTCAGCAACGTAAAGGCTTAGGCGACAAAATAGCTTATTACAATACTAATACTGTAGACTGGTTAGGTTTCTACGGACAAGGTGAATACACCAAAGATAAATGGACTGTTTATGCAACCTATGGCTGGTCAACAATTAAATATAGTTATTTAAATCACTTTAAAAAGGATCCTAAAACCGGTAAAGCATTATTCACTCAATCCGGTAACATCAACGGCTATCAGTTAAAAGGCGGTGTAAGTTATCGTGCTACAGGAAATGTTGACTTGTATGCTAACATAGGTTTAGTTCATAAAGTGCCTATCCTTGATAAAGTTATTGATGACAGAGGTAGCGGTGCACTTTCTAAAAATCCTGCCAACGAGAAATTTACTTCTTATGAGTTTGGTTTAAATCTACGTTCAACTGACGGTAGAATTACTGCTAAATTCAATTACTATTACACAAGATGGAATGACCGTTCATTTACAAAATTCGTTAGAAACGCTGATGGCTCTGACGGTCTTCTTTCCTTATTTGGTGTAAACCAGAAAAACTCCGGTCTTGAATTTGAAAGTGCTTGGCAGCCAAATCGTTATTTCAGATTAGACGCTGCTGCTTCCATAGGAAGCTGGAATTTAACAAATGATCCTAACGGTGTTTACACTGATTACGCATCAGGTGTTCCAGTACAAAAGAAATACAACCTTTACTTAAAGGGAATTAAAGTTGGTGATGCACCTCAGACACAATTAGCATTAGCCGGCTCTATTTTACCAGTTTATGGAATGACTATACAGGCTGTATATAGATATTATTCAAACTATTATGCAAACTGGGATCCGTTAAGCAGATCAAATCCTAACGATCGCGGACAAAGCTGGAAAATACCGAATTATGGTTTAGTTGATTTCAATTTCAGTTATGACTTACCATTAAACTTTAAAAGCATTGGCATACAAATATTTGCACACGTATACAACGTATTTGATAAATTATATGTTTCAGATGCAGTTGATAACAGTAGATATAATGCTTATACATCTGACGGTAAAAATCACAAAGCTGATGACGCAGAAGTATTTATGGGAATACCAAGAATATTTAACCTTGGCGTTCGCGTAAGCCTTTAATTCTAAATAATATTTAGAATAACTAAGGAGGATCGGAAACGGTCCTCCTTTTTTTTGTTTGTGCTAATATTACCAATTTTTCTTATTGAAGAATTGATGATAGAAGAACAAATAAATCTTAATCACATTCAATCATTCAGTCATTCCTATCAATTTGTAATGAAACCTATGAATGACATGCCGGTAATTAAAATTAATTCGATAATTTTGATACTGCACAAATAGCTGCTGTTTCCGTACGAAGTCTGTTTGGGACTAATTTAAAACGATGAGTAATAATATTTGCAGGTATTTCCCCTTCTGCGAATCCTCCTTCCGGACCAAAGAGGAGATAATAATCTTTATTTGTATTTAAAGAAGAACTGTTAAACTCACTTACTTCAATCTGATCAAATAAAATAATTTGAGAATTATTATTTTCTAAAAATGAAAGCGAATTATGAAAAGTAATTTTTGGCAGGTAGCTGTTCAACGACTGTTTCATTCCCGAAAGAGCAATTTTTTTCAACCTTTCAATTTTAACTTTTCTGTTCATGGTTCTTTTGGAATTGAAAATTATGAAATTTGTAATACCTAACTCGGTTGCTTTTTCAATCGCAAATTCAAGCCTGTCGGATTTTCTTAGATTAGGAATACAAAGTGTAATGTTCTTATATTTTTCAGCATATTCCCTAATGTAAACTATATGAATTTTTAGGGATTCATTTTTTAATTCCTTAATTTCCCCTTCGTAAATTTTTCCTTTCCCATCAGTAACAAATATTTTATCCCCTATTTTATGACGCATAACTTTTTGAATATGCTTTACATCAGAACCGTCTATAACAATATCAGTATTACCAATATTTTTTGGTTCTGTAAAATATAGCTCTATGTTAGAAAGATACTCCGACATCAAATATCCACTCCGGGTTACCGTATTCATCCCAGGCACGTTCTAATCTTAACACGTTGTAAGGTAATAAAAGTAATGTTAATCCTATTCCGTAACCTGAGTTTAATTTATTTATACTTAAAGGTTCATTTTTATTTTGTATCATGCCTGTATCAGCAAATAATTGAAGATAAAGTCCAATCCTATACTTAAGCAGTTGCTTAGGTATTATTGGGATAAAATCTAAATTTAGATTTATATCTTTAAATAATGCATAATCTACTTCAGCAGAACCAATGTATGAATTATTTCCTTCTAATTCTTGTCTAAAATGTCCCCTAATTCTTTCATGAAATCCAATATAAGAATTGTCATAATAAGGGATTAAACTTCCAAATGTAAGTCTGGAAGCAAATCTCCATTTAAAACTCAAATCGTCATTTAGTTTGAAATATTTTCTTAAATCAAAATTTAAAACTTGATAAGAAATACCATCAATACCCAAACCTTTTAATTGTAATAAAGATGATGCGTACATCCCCTCTCGTGGAAATTGTGATAAATCACGGGTATCATAAGAATAATAAAAAGCTAATGTAAATAGATGATCAATTCGTGAGTTAGAGGCAGAAATACCTTTTATATATTTCGATGTCTCAATTGTAGTATAAGCTGTGGAGATCCCAACCCTAATATAAGTCCCAAATCTTTTACCAAGAAATAATCTGCCGGAACGTATGGTTTGGTCAAAATCACCTCCCCAAAGTTTTTTGGCAATATTACTTTTATTTTTAACCCTTTGCAGTCTAACTCCACCTTCAAAGGAAATTTTTGATTTATAAGTCAAGTAAGGTACCGAATATGATAAATCAAGTTTCGGATCATAACCTAAAGCCCCCACAAATTTTAATTTTTCATTTCTCCCCCTAAAATTGAAAACCATCAAAGACATGCCATAAGACAGTTTATTCCAATCTCTATCTTTGATATGTATGAATGGAGTCGGGTAAATATACCAGCTTTCTTCAACCTTTATGTTTATAATGTACTTTTTATTGTTACGAAAAGGAATAAGATTTACATTTGTAAATATTCTTAAACTATAAATTCTTTCTCTATTATATTTCAAAATTTCGGGTGTAACTAAATCCCCAATTTTAAAAGTTAGTTCAGTTAAAATTACTTCTTTTTCCGTAATATCATTCCCTGTAACAATGATAGAATCAACATTAAAGGAGTAGTTCCCTTTGAAAAATGTTGTATCGGTATTTTGGGAAAAAATAAAAGGACTATGTATAAATAGATATATAAAAAAAAGAGCGTATTTATTCATTCCTATCCAAAAATAATTTTAGAAGTGTAATAAGATAAAAAATTTAAATTTTTATCAGATAAAACAAATTATGAAACAGCCTTTTCTTCGTAATCTTGAATTGGATTACAACTGCAAATCAAATGTCTGTCACCGTAAGCATTATCTATTCTTTTTACCGGGGGCCAGAACTTGTTTTCTTTAACCCAATCCGTAGGGAATACGGCTTGCTCTCTTGTGTAAGGATATTTCCAATCAGCAGAGACGATATCAAACATTGTGTGTGGTGCATTTTTAATCACGTTATCAACTTTATCTGCTCTACCTTCTTCTATATCTTGTATCTCTTTTCTAATTGAAAGCATTGCTTCACAGAATCTATCTATTTCAGCTTTTGATTCACTCTCTGTCGGTTCTACCATTAGTGTACCGTGAACAGGGAAAGATACTGTCGGGGCATGAAATCCATAATCCATAAGACGTTTGGCTATGTCGCTTTCCGTAATATCTGCCGAAACTTTAAATGGATGCATATCAAAAATTAATTCGTGAGCAACTCTTCCGTTCTCACCTTGATAGACAACATTGTATGCATTTTCTAATTTTGCTTTAATGTAATTAGCATTTAATATTGCTATTTTACTCGCTTTTTTTAGACCATCAATACCCATCATTTTAATGTAGGCATAAGAGATGAGCAGAATACTTGCACTTCCCCAGGGTGCTGAATTTACTGCGGTAATACCTTCATCGCCTCCGACTTTAACAATACTGTGCCTGGGTAAAAATTTAATCAAATGTTCTGCAACAGCAATAGGACCTGCACCCGGACCGCCGCCGCCGTGTGGAATGCTGAAAGTTTTATGCAGATTTATGTGACAAACATCGGCACCAATTTCTCCGGGACTTGTTAATCCTACTTGAGCATTTAGATTTGCACCATCCATATAAACTTGTCCGCCATAATTATGAACAAGTTGGCAAATTTCCTTTATGTTACTCTCAAAAACTCCGTGAGTTGAGGGATAAGTAACCATTAAAGCGGAAACATTTTCTTTGTTTTCATCAAGTTTAATTTTCAGATCTTCAAAATCTATATTACCAAACTCATCACATTCTACAACTACAACTTTATTACCAGCCATTACCGCACTTGCAGGATTTGTTCCGTGAGCAGATGATGGAATAAGAACAATATTTCGATTCACATCCCCGCGGCTGTGATGATACGCTCTTATAACCATTAAGCCTGTAAACTCACCTTGTGCACCGGAGTTCGGCTGTAAAGAAGTTTCAACAAACCCTGTAAGATTTGATAGGTCCTTTTTAATTTCCTTAAATATTTGTGCGTACCCTTCCGTTTGATAAGCCGGTGCAAACGGGTGAAGTGCATTAAAATTAGGGTTTGAAACACTTACAAGTTCGGATGCAGCATTTAATTTCATTGTACAAGAACCGAGTGGAGTCATTGAATGAACCAGGGAAAGGTCTTTGTTCTCTAATCTTTTTAAATATCTCATCATCTCGGTTTCCGAATGATAACTGTTAAACACTTTACTCTGTAAATAAGGACTGTTTCTTTTAATGTTAACCGGTATACTTTTTACTTCTTCCAAATTATTAAAGAATGGATCATCAAATTCTTTGCCCATTACATTTGAGAATACTGAAATAATTTCTTTCAAATTTTCTACTTCTGTTTCTTCGCTTATTGATATTCCAATTTTGTTATCTTGCAAATATCTAAAATTCATACCGGCTATTTCAGCTTCCGACTTTATATTATTAAACTTCCCTTCATCTTTTATATCAAATAAAAGAGTATCAAAATAATTAGTGTTTAATTGTGTTAAGCCTAAACTTGATAAAGCCCCGTCCAATATATTTGTAAATTTATTAATTCTTTCGGCAATTGCTTTAATACCTTCCGGACCGTGATAGACAGCATACATACCTGCCATAATTGCAAGTAAGACTTGTGCCGTACAAATATTGCTTGTAGCTTTTTCTCTTCTAATGTGCTGCTCCCTTGTCTGTAGTGCTAAACGATAGCCCTTATTACCGGCAGCATCTATCGATTCACCTATAACCCTGCCCGGTAAATTTCTTTTAAATATATCTTTACAAGAAAAATAAGCTGCGTGTGGTCCGCCGAATCCCATCGGCACACCAAATCTTTGAGTACTACCGAGGACAACATCTGCACCGAATTCTCCAGGTGCTTTAAGAAGCGATAGACTTAGTATGTCTGCTGCAACTGCTTTAAAAATATTTTCTTGAGCAGCATCATTAAACAAATCCGTATAGTCATAAATTTCACCTTCCGACGCCGGATATTGAACAAGTATTCCAAAAATATCTTCATTCAATTCTATGTTTTTGTGGTCGTCAATTATAAGTTCAATACCCAATGGATTTGCCCTTGTTTTCAGCACATCAATTGTTTGTGGAAAACATTCCTTTGAAACAAAAAACTTCTTAGCATTTTTATTTTTTCTTCTTGAATAAAACATTGACATTGCTTCAGCAGCTGCCGTGCCTTCATCAAGTAATGATGCATTTGTTATCGGTAAGCCGGTCAAATCAATAACTGCGGTTTGAAAATTAATTAAAGCTTCTAATCTTCCTTGAGATATCTCTGCCTGGTATGGGGTGTACTGTGTGTACCAGCCGGGATTTTCAAAAATATTTCTTTGAATTACCTGTGGAGTAATTGTGGGATAATATCCAAGTCCTATATAAGATTTAAATACTTTATTCTTTCCCCCTATTTCCCTTAATTTTTCAATTAGTTGAAATTCGGAAATAGGTTCGTCTAAACCGGGTAATTTTTTAAGTCTAATTTCTTCAGGTACAGTCTGGTTAATAAGTTCGTTTAATGAATTTACGCCAATAGCTTTTAACATAAATTCAATATCATTTTCTTTGGGACCGATGTGTCTATTAACAAATTTATCGGGGTGATTCAGATTGTTCATTTATACTTCTCAAATAAAAAGGTTACACAAAAATTATAAATAAATTAAAAAATAAATTTACATAATAAATTAATAAAAGGATGTTGTGAATTTCAGAATTCAGGTTGGTCAGACGTTTTTGATTTTTTGCAAAGCATTTTTTGCAGCAACCTGTTCGGCACTTCTTTTATTTT